>CAUJFK010000080.1 GCA_963169175.1 Acidobacteriota bacterium
CCCTCGTTCCTTGGCGCTGGTGTTTACTCTCATTATTCGCCGACGATCGTCGACCATCTGCTGCAGCGGTCCGAATTTTTTACCTCGTACACGCCGTATCAGCCGGAGATTTCGCAGGGAACACTTCAGTATATCTTTGAGTTTCAGACTCTTATTTGCCAGCTTACCGGCATGGAAGTAGCGAATGCCTCGATGTACGATGGCTCAACGGCGATGGCCGAGGCCTATTTGATGGCGCAGCGAGTGACGCGGCGAAACAAGATCGTCGTTGCGGACAGCGTGCATCCCGAATATCGCGAGGTCGCCCGGACATACACGCAGCACGGCGATGCCGAGATAATAACCGCCGCGTTCGACGAAAAAACGGGCCGGGTCGCCGATCTTTCCGTTCTTGACGACAAGACGGCGGCGCTGGTCGTGCAATCGCCGAATTTCTTCGGCTGTGTCGAAAATCTCGAACGCCTTGCCAAAGCCGCGCATGATGTCGGCGCATTGCTGGTCGTGGTCGTGACCGAAGCGATCTCGCTTGGCCTGCTAAAATCGCCGGGTGAATGTGATGCCGATATTGTCGTAGGTGAAGGCCAGTCCTTCGGTATTCCGATGAGCTTTGGCGGGCCGCATGTCGGCATGTTCGCGACGCGTGAAAAATTCATCCGTCAGATGCCCGGCCGATTGTGCGGCATCGCTTACGACAAAAACGGCAATCGCGGATTTACGCTGACGCTCTCAACCCGCGAACAGCACATCCGACGCGAAAAGGCCACGTCGAATATCTGCACTAATCAAGGCCTCATCGCCCTCGCTGCGACCATTTATATGGAAACAATGGGCAAAAAAGGCCTGCAGGAAGTTGCCGAACAGAACGCTCAAAAAGCATCCTATGCCGCGAAAAAGATCGCCGAACTAGAAGGTTTTGAGATCGCATTTTCGGCACCAACCTTTAACGAATTCGTTGTCCGCGGGCCGAAACCAGCGAACGAGATTTTAGGGATCCTTAGAACCAAGCACGACATCATCGGCGGACTGGCATTGTCAAAATATTACTCCGAGAGGCCGCATGAGTTTTTGGTTTGTGTAACAGAGACGAATACCCGCGACCAAATCGATTCACTCGTTTCATCAATCTGTTGAGGTTTTTGTAACTTCGATCAGGAAAGTACTTAGTCGTCCCGGAACCATTTTTACAAGATGGCCAAAAATATCGAACCAACACTAAAGTTGATCTGTCGATATCGCATTGACAACCTATCCGAATGACGTTTGGACAAAAGATGATATTAAGACTGCGACTGACAAGGCCGTGGCTAGAATCATAAGTTTATTTTCAATGAGAATGAACGACATTGACCGCAGGAAATTCCTGTCATTCGCCGGAAAGGGCTTATGCGGAATGTTTACACGACACGTTGGGAACTTGATAGGTTTTGTGAAGTAGTCGCGGATATTGCGAAACATGGATGCCAGAATGGTAGTTGGGCTGTTAGATGATAATTTTTCTTGATAGTCCGGCGACAGAAGAACAACTTGAGCAAATGCTCGAAGCTCTCGAGACTACGTTAAATTAGCAGTG
This sequence comes from Acidobacteriota bacterium, assembly GCA_963169175.1. Taxonomy (GTDB): domain Bacteria; phylum Acidobacteriota; class Blastocatellia; order Pyrinomonadales; family Pyrinomonadaceae; genus OLB17. The sequence goes on from CAUJFK010000080.1 coordinate 1,571, forward strand.
GACGTGGAATTGGAGGTTATTGCCGGAGGTGGAGCGCTGCATTCTGACTGTGAAGCGCTATTGCTGGATAGTGGCAGCGAGCAATCTCATGTTTGGGGAGCTGATTGGACGCCTCATAACAAAAAGGTAACATTTGAATCGCTCATCAATATGCGTCCGAACCAGAATAATCTTTCACTTGACGTTCAAGACAGTGAATTGCGGGCTAAAATCGAAGGGGTGGTTAGAAAAATATTCGACAATGATACAGATCAAGAATCTAGAGGAGCGTAGAGAACGATTCATGAGGGATAGCGAGCCGATCCGAATGGGTGGCTTAGCGGCAAACCTTGCGCGGATCAAATCTTTCTCGGAAAACGACGACAATGCAACGGCCGTCTTTCATCTTCTTGAAGAAAGTAAATATTATATCGAATGGGCAGGGCACGAAATGGACGTTAATAGTGCCGTACTACTAGTCGACCTTCAACGGATAATTTCAGGATGGCAACTGCGATTTGATACTGTCTGGGCCGACACGACAAAACGAAAAATGCTGGCTAAGGCCGCGGCCCGTTGGTCGTCCGTGATTTTAAGGAGTTCAGGTTTACTCGAAAGATGAGTATAAGAAAGTTACACGGCATACTTTCGACAGCTTGCGGTGAAGAAGGTGATGAAGAACCGTTTCTGGAGCCCTATGGACATTGATCGGCGAAATTTTTTGAGTTCGGCAGGCAAAGGCCTTGGCCTGATGGCATTATCGTCAGCCACCGTTGCTTCGCTCTTTGAAAATGTAGTAGCCGCAGGCAAAGCGGTCGATCATCTCTCGCCGCTTGAGGTCGCGGCAGATGAAGATTATTGGGCGACGATACAGCAGGCATTTTCGGTGACGCGCGGGATCGTAAATCTCAACAACGGCGGCGTCAGCCCTAGCCCGCGTATCGTTACCGAGGCGTTTGTTCGTTATACGTGGCAGCAGGAAGACGCAACCGCTTACACGATGTGGCAGATATTGGAACCGCAGTCGGAGACTATCCGAACTGGATTGGCAGAGGTCTTTGGCTGTTCGCCTGAAGAGATCGCGATTACGCGTAACGCGAGTGAGTCGCTCGAGATCCTTCTGATGGGTCTAGATCTAAAATCGGGTGACGAAATTCTGACAACCACGCAGGATTATCCGCGGATGCTGACGACGCTAAAACAGCGTGAACTTCGCGAGGGTTTGAAGCTCAATTTGATAAAGATCCCGATCGCTCCGAACAACGTTGATGACATCGCCGCCGCGTTCGAACGGGCTGTGACGCCGAAGACAAAGCTTATTCTGATCTCGCACCAAATCAATCTTACGGGCCAGATAAATCCGGTGAAAAAGGTGTGTCAAATGGCCCGAGCACGCGGGATCGAGACGATCGTTGACGGTGCCCATTCTTTTGCCCAGTTCGATTTTAAGCGTGACGATCTCGATTGCGATTACTTCGGCACTTCCCTGCACAAATGGACATATGCTCCGAAAGGTACTGGCTTGCTCTACGTTCGAAGCGAGAAAATACCAAAGATCTGGGCCCTGATGGCATCAGAGAACAAGAACAAGAACGACATTCGCAAATTCGAAGAGATCGGTACACATTCGGCGGCGATGCGGTTGGCAATCGGCGAGGCAATTCTGTTTCACAACGCCATTGGCGGCAAGCGAAAGGAAGAACGTCTGCGATATCTGTCGCGTTATTGGATGAACAACCTGAAAGCCATTCCGAAGGTCGGTTTTAATACATCGTTCGACCCGAAACAGTCTTGCGCGATAGCGAATTTCAAGGTCGATGGCATCGATCCGGTGCAGCTTGGCAGCTATCTGATGTCGAAGCACAAGATATACACAACGCCGATCGTGCACGATGAATTCACCGGAATTCGTATTACGCCGAATGTTTATACAACGCTTTGGGAACTAGATCGATTCTGCGAAGTTGTTGGGGACGTTGTGAAAAAAGGGTTGCCCAAGGCTTGAAGATCAACAAACTAAAGTTTGTTGGACGGTCCAGCAAACTTTAGTTTGCTGCACCTGACATGAGTATTTTTGAACGACGGTTTACAGTAGGCTGGCGAGATGTCGATCCGAACGGGCACGTCGCAAACATGGTTTATCTGGAATACGCCGTCGATACGCGGATCGCGTTCTTCGCGTCGAACGGATTTCCGCCGAATGAGTTCTCCCGGCTTGGCTTTGGCCCGGTCGTTAAGACCGACATAATTGATTATTATCGTGAGCTAAAGCTGCTTGACGAAATTCGTGTGACTATGGAGAACGGCGGGTTCAGCGGAGATGGCTCGAGATTTCGGGTGGTGAACAGTATATTCAGATCAAGCGACGAAGTTGCGGCACGCGTGGTCACAGTTGGCGGCTGGCTCAGTTTGAACGAACGCAAATTGATCGAGCCGCCCGAGAAAATGAAGGACGCCTGGCACACGCTGCCTGTCAGCGAAGATTTTCAGGAACTGCCTTCAAGTCTCAGAAAATAGTTTTGAGTACGTGCATTGCACTTTAATTTTTTTTGCCTAAGTTGAAGAAGGCCAGCCCTGCAACATACAAAACGGGCGGGCGAAAACTTTTATGTCGATAAAGAAAGTAACATCGCATCCCACACAGAACGAATCACTTATCTTCGAACGATCGCATACCGGCCGTGTCGGCTATCGGCTGCCGAAACTGGATGTTGACGCTGTCGATCTGGATGAGATCATCCCGGCCGATCTGCAGCGAAGTGATGACCTTGACGGCGTTCCGGAGGTTTCCGAGGTTGATGTCGTGCGCCATTTCACCCGTATGTCAACGTGGAATTATTCGATCGACCTCGGGATGTATCCGCTCGGCTCGTGCACGATGAAGTACAACTCGCGGCTGAATGAAAAAGTGGCGCGGATCCCCGGGCTTGCAAACCTGCACCCGCTTGCGCCTGAAGAGGAGATTCAGGGAGCTCTCGAACTGATCTATGAACTTCAGGAGGCGCTGGCGGAGATAACCGGACTTCCGGGAGTATCGCTGCAGCCCGCCGCCGGAGCGCAAGGTGAGATGACGGGTGTAATGCTTATCCGTGCTTTAATGGACAAACGCGATGGAGTTGCGTAAACACGACCGGTAGGGAGTGTGCCTCCCGGCTCCGAGACGATTGAACCTCGTCGCGTTATACTGATCCCCGACAACGCCCACGGAACAAATCCCGCGTCGGCTGCTCTTGCCGGATTTACGGTCAAGACGGTCCGTTCGACGGAGGCCGGCTTGACCGATCTGGGACATTTACAGTCTCTCTGCGACGAAGGCGGAGTTGCCGGATTGATGATCACAAATCCGAACACCGTCGGCATTTTCGAGACCAATTTCCCCAAGGTTTGTGAAATGGTCCACGCCGCCGGCGGGCTGGTCTATATGGACGGTGCGAACATGAACGCGCTGGTCGGCATTGCCCGGCCCGGCGATATGGGTGCCGATGTCATTCACCTGAACCTGCACAAAACATTCTCAACCCCGCACGGCGGCGGCGGCCCCGGCTGCGGACCGTGTCTCTGTACCGCGGAACTCGCGGAATTCCTGCCCGTGCCGCGAGTTGTGTCAGTACCGCCTGCGTCAGCCGGCGGCCAGACCCGCTACCGCCTCGATTACGACGCTCCAAACTCGATTGGCCGCGTCAAAGCCTTTTTCGGCAACTTCGGCATGATGGTCCGTGCCCTTTCATATATCTACACCCACGGGGCCCAAGGGCTAAAGGAAGCGACCGAAACGGCGGTCTTAAATGCGCGTTACGTGGCCGAAAATCTGAAAGACACCTACGACATGCCTTACGACGCTGATTGTATGCACGAGGCGATATTCTCGCACAAGAAACAGACCTCGACTGGCGTACACACACTCGACATCGCAAAACGGCTGATCGATTACGGTTTCCATCCGCCGACCATTTATTTCCCGCTCGTCGTCGAAGGCGCAATGCTGATCGAACCGACCGAATCAGTAGGCCGCCAGGATCTCGACGCATTTGTAGAAGCAATGAAAGACATCGACCGCGAAGCACGTGAGAATCCGCAGCTTGTGATAGACGCTCCTCATTCAACCCGCATCGGCCGCCTGGATGAAGCCGCGGCGGCGCGAAAGCCGGTACTGAGATGGAAGAAAGATATGGAAACACTTTCGAAATCAGCGTAATCTGGAGCTATGGAAAAACTTGTCAACCTGCACATTCAGAGGCTGCCCGAGGGAGTTTATCTTGCTACCTCGGACAACTTGCAAGGGCTTGTCGCACAAGGCCGAACACTAGCTGAAACCTTGGAGATCGCTCGAGATGTGGCTAAGAAACTGATCGAATCGCAAGAGGGCCAGGACGCCGACCTCGCCCCCTTGTCGGATAACTTTGATTTTCCGCTGGTCGTGGGTATTTAGTATGGGAAGACTATCGGGCTTCCGATACAGAGAAATTGTCAAGATACTAAAAAGGCTAGGTTTTGAATTCCACCACCAAGCCGCCGGAAGTCACGAAATTTGGTTTAATCCGGAGACGGGCAGATTTACTACCATCCCAAATCATTCCGGATCGACACCTGAAGGAACTCTTCGTGCGATCCTTAAACAAGCAGGGATCGAACCCGATGAACTTCTCAAATTAGGTTGATCCCTGGCCCGCGGCAGTTTGCGGCGGTCCGATTGCACTGACCCCATATCGGGCGTATAATTCCGCTATTCTCAGCAATACGTATTCTAATACGCCGCCGACAGTCCTCGCATATCGACGACGAAACTTTGGGTGGAGGTTTTGTATGTCGCAAGCAGCAGTTTCCCGTGAGATAAATGACGAAAAAATGCACGCTTTCCTTGGGAAAGTGGTGACCGATTTTGGAGCAACACTTGGTTCAATACTTGGCTATATCGGCTTTAAACTTGGGCTGTATGAGGCACTTGCCGAAGCGGACGGTTTGACGCCGGCTGAACTCGCGGCAAAGACCGGTACCAACGAGCGTTATGTCCGCGAATGGCTGATCAATCAGGCCGCCGGAGAGTATGTCGCATACAACCCGGCAACTGGAAAATACTCGATGCTGCCGGAACAGGCGGTCGCGTTGACCGACGAGAACAGCCCGTTCTTTATCGGCGGCGGATTCTTTGTGATGAAGGCGATGCTCAATGCCCAACCGCGGATCTTCGATGCTTTCAAGAACGGCGGCGGTATGTTGTGGGGCGAGCACGACCCCGACCTGTTCGTGGGGACCGAAAAGTTTTTTCGGCCGGGTTATACGGCCCATCTGGTCAATTCATGGATACCATCGCTCACCGGGATCGAAGCGAAACTCCAAGCGGGCGCAAAGGTAGCGGACATCGGATGCGGCCACGGTGCATCGACGATCATCATGGCGAAGGCCTACCCGAATTCTACTTTCGAGGGATTCGACAATCATCCGGCCTCGATCGAGAATGCATCGGCAAAGGCTGAAGCGGCGGATCTATCAGGCCGTGTGACCTTTGTCACCGAGAATGCGTTATCCATCCCGGATAATAACTACGACCTGATCTGCTTTTTTGACTGCCTGCACGATATGGGCGACCCGCACGGAGCGATGGAGCGGGCATTCGCAAATCTTGCTGACGACGGCAGCGTTCTTATCGTTGAACCGATGGCGGGTAATTCCGTGGAAGAGAATTTCAACCCGGTCGGCCGGACGTACTCAGGCGCCTCGACGCTTTGCTGCACCGCCAACTCGATGGCCCTCGGCGGCGCTGCACTGGGGGCCGTCGCGACAGATGATGCGATCCGTGAGGTTGCAAACTCGGCGGGTTTCACACAGTTTCGCAGGGCCACGGAAACGCCGTTCAATCGCGTTTTCGAGGCACGAAAGTAGAGAAACGACAAAACTCGAACTTGGGCAGGCAAGTCGCGGCACCCGTAGTGCCGACAACATTCTCGAGAGGTGACTTACCGTGAAAGATCGTGTTGTTTACCTGTTTGTTCTTGCGTCATTGATCGCGGTTCCGTTTGTTCGATCAAACACCGGCGCCTACGAAGTCCACGCAGCCTCGGCCCGGGCAATGCCCACACCCACGCCCGCAAATCTCAAATTTGCCTATAAAGGCATATCCCTCGGAATGCTGACGGATGATGTTCGCAAGCAGCTCGGCGATCCAAAGGACCGCTCAGAGGCACAGGACCTTTATGTCTTCAGCGACGAGGAATCGGCACAGTTCCTTTACGATGCTTCGCATAAAGTAACAGCTATCATGCTAACATTCTCCGGCAAATTGACTGGTGCTCCGACACCGAAAGACGTATTCGGCGAGGATGTTCCGGCAAGGGCCGATGGCGGCATCTCGAAAATGGTCCGCTATGAGAAGGCCGGATATTGGGTCTCATACAACAAGATAGTGGGCGATGATTCAATGATCAGCATCGCAATGCAGAGGATCCAGTAAACCCGGTTCCTCTTTCGTGTTCTTCTGGTTCGGCTTGTCCCGTGGTCAGGCAGCGTTGCAACCATGGATTTAGAGGAATAGAAAGAAATCGGGCCGCCCGCCACTGAACAATTCGGCCCGACCGGCAACTGCAGTTTGTGCGCTCCTCGCTTATCGTTTAAAATTCCGCATTCGAATCCGCATTAGCGCACCGTTACCTGCGCCAGCCGAAACTTATGACTCAAATTGGCATCCCAAAGGAAATCCACCCCGGCGAAAAGCGCGTTGCCGCCACGCCGCAAACGATACTTAAACTTAAGAAACTTGGTTTTAATGTTGCGGTCCAGGCCGGTGCCGGGCATGAGATAAACGCAACCGACGCCGAGTATCAGGAAGCCGGGGCGACGATAGTTCCCGACGCTGCCGAGCTTTGGGCGTCGTCGGATGTGGTGATGAAGGTTCGCCCGCCTGAGAACGGCGAGACCGACCTGATGCGGATGGGCGGTTGGCTGGTCGGCTTTATTTGGCCCGGCCAGAACCGCGAGGTCATCGACCGTATGGCCAAAAAGAACGCGACCGTTTTTGCAATGGACAGCGTCCCGCGCATAACTCGTGCTCAGAAAATGGACACGCTCTCTGTTATGGCGAACATTGCCGGTTACCGCGCCATTATCGAGGCCGCCGCTCATTTTCCGCGATTTTTTACCGGACAGATAACCGCGGCCGGGCGTATCGACCCGGCAAAAGTTTTGGTTATAGGCGCCGGTGTTGCTGGCTTATCCGCGATCGGTGCTGCAAAAGGTTTGGGTGCGATCGTTCGTGCATTCGATCCGCGTTCGGCGACAAAAGATCAGGTTGCGTCGATGGGCGCCGAGTTTCTCGAACTCGACGTTAAGGAAGAAGGCGAAGGCAAAGGCGGTTACGCCAAGCAGATGTCCGACGATTTTCTCAAGGCCGAAATGGCACTGTTTGCCGCCCAGGCGATGCAGGTGGACATTATCGTCACGACTGCACTGATCCCCGGCAAACCTGCTCCAAAATTGATCACAAAAGGCATGGTCGAATCGATGAAACCCGGCTCGGTCATCGTCGATCTCGCCGCCGAACAAGGCGGCAACTGCGCCCTAACCGAACCCGGCAAAGTCACCCACCACAAAGGCGTAACAATAATCGGCTACACCGACCTGCCATCGAGAATGGCATCGATGTCCTCGCAGTTGTACGGCGCCTGCGTCACCGCGCTTTTGGAAGAATTGATCGACAAACAGGCAGAAACACGACCGGTAGGGAGTGTGCCCGCTGGTGAAATCGCCGCCCCGGGGGGTGTCGGCGGCCCGGATATTGTCACGAGTCAACCGGCGGACAAAGGTGCTTCTATCGCTAAAGAAGAGCCCGTCACGCCAACGCTTCACGTCGATCTCGAAGACGAAGTGATCCGCGGTGCCATCGTCCTCGACCAAGGCAAAATGCTCTGGCCGGCGCCGGTCAAAGAACAGCCGCCGCCGCCCGAACCGGGCGTACCGTCGAAAAGCTCAGCCGCCGTCGCCGCAGCCAAACCCACCGGCCACGGCCACGACGAAGGAACTGGCGTCAGCCCGTGGCTGCTCGCCGTCGTCGGCCTGATAATGCTCGGCCTGGCATTCATCATCCCGCCAAAACCCGCCACAGCCGGCGGCGATTTCCTCGGCCACCTGACGGTCTTCATCCTCGCCATCTTCATTGGTTTTCAAATCGTCTGGAATGTAAAACCGGCATTGCACACACCGCTAATGAGCGTAACAAACGCCATCAGCGGCATTATTTTGGTAGGCGGCATGCTCCAGCTAACCGGCGACCTCTTCACCGGCGGCAATCGCAGCCTCGGCTCCCTAAACCTAACCGTCATCCTCGGCGCCATCGCCGTCCTAATAGCCGCCATCAACATCGCCGGCGGATTTTTAGTAACAAATCGAATGCTGGGGATGTTTAGGAAGTGAACAATGTTGGCTGCCCAGCTTCCTTTTGATGATAAAATCAAGCCGGGTGAAATCTATGACAGTTAAAGAAGCCGTGTTGGAAAAATTAGAAGCACTGCCGGCGGTAAAGCAACAGGAAGTGCTGGATTTTGTCGAGTTTCTCGAAGCGAAACAGCCCGCCCGCAAGCCGCGTCGCTCGCTTAAAGGCAGCCTAGCGCACTTGAACATCAAATGGACCGAAGAGGATATGCGCCAGGCTCGTAACGAAATGTGGCGAGGATACACAAAGGACACGTGGGATGAGAAATAGACTATGGACGAGATAGTCATTGACACAAATATCGTCATCTTCTATTTCGGCGAGTTCTCAAGACTGACAAAACTCGCCGAAACTACCGTTGATGAGGCTGCGGAAAAGGGAACGGTTCTTGTTCCCTCTATCGTCCTCGTAGAGCTTGTCTATTTGATCGAAAAAAATCGCATTCCCGCCGACGTTCTCAACAAACTTCGCGAAGCCCTAGACGACGATTCGACAGCGTTCCGCTTAGCCGAGTTGACTCGCGGGGTCGCGGACGAGATCGAAAACATCGACCGATCGATCGTCGCCGATATGCCCGACCGAATCATAGCCGCAACCGCAAGACACTTAGGCTTGCCGCTCGTGACCAGCGACAGCGACTTACATAATCTGACTAATATCGAAACGATCTGGTAAATACTAACGGCGACGTCGAAACACACATTCGTCGCCGTCCTAATCGCCGCCATCAACATCGCCGGCGGATTTTTAGTAACAGATAGGATGTTGGGGATGTTTAGGAAGTAGGGTAATTTTGTCGTCCAGTATTTGCGTTAAGTGTGGCGATGGAGGTTCTGTGGTTTTATTAGGGTCGATAAGACAGGAGGAGTTATGAAAGCAATCGTAGTCGTTCTACTTACGCTTTTAATGGTTGGAGGATCGTTTGCACAACAGCCAACTCCGTCGGATTATTCTGTCTATCGCGATGAGAAATATCCTTTCTCTCTTTTCTACCCTAAGGACTGGACACAGCTTCAGCCAACTCACGCAGCGACGCGCTTCAAGATTGCTAAGGAGGACGGCATCTACTATACAGACTTCAACATCAATGCGCTATATGTAGCATCTTTGAGAAACATGACTCCCGAAAGCTATGTCAAGGGTTATATCGACAAGCCGCAGCTAATTGACGCGATGGTCAAGCAGGGTAATCCGACCGCCAAAGTTGTTTCGCGAGGCCGAACATACGTGAATAATCAGGAAGCCTACTTCTCAAAGAGCGAAGGAACCTTCAGGACGTTCGACGCCTCGGTACGGGTGACCGTTTATCAGATCATGACGATATTCGAGGGAAATATTTATACCCTTACGTTTCGTGCGCCGACAGGTGAATTTGAAGAGAACTTCCCAACCTTCAATTTTATTGCTTCGAGTTTCGTGATACGTCCCACAACGATAACCGTTCCGAAGGCAACTTCAAGTTCGAATTCGAAGTTAGGCCTGGAACTTACAATTTTCAAAGACTCTCTGTTTCCATTGTCGTTTTCGTATCCGGCAGAATGGTCAACCACGAGTTTCCAAGCTTCGGACGGCCGGATTTCGCTAAGAAAAACTGCAAAAACGGTCATCTTCGTCTCCGCTAAGCATATCCCCGCGATTAAGGGGATGACCTCGCTAGAGTATGTAGAAGAACTCGAAAATAACGTAGCCGCGTTAATGAACGAATTTCGTTCGCGAGATTCGACCGTGAGATTGATTGGAAGTGGTCGCTCAAGTGTCGCAACCCGCCCGGCATTCTATATCAAGGTCAATGGTACAGATGGTATGGGCGATTCGATGACAATACACCAAGTTTATTTTTCAGCGGGCGTCGATTTATACATGTTCCAGCTTCGATCGTCGCCAACTGAGTATTCAGGGCATTACCCCGAGTTCCTAAAGATCTTGTCGTCGATACAAATCAACTAGGCGACTCAGGACACAGCAGAACCGGCGAGGATTCGGCACGTAGCACTACGTACCGCTCACGAAGGCGGACGATTGGCTTACAAGGACATTGGATTTGCATCGCGTAGCGATGAGTTGAATTTAGCCGTGGGTTTCAACCCACGGAACACATGACAACACAACCTCGTCGCGTAGCGACGATTGAATCGGGCGAATCGATTTATTCAATCGTCGCTAACTCGACACCGTCATTCTTATCCGAGAGACCGTGGGTTGAAACGAACGGCTAAAATCATGTAACCGCCTACGCGGTCACAAATATTTCTCTTCGCGTATTGACGATTCAATAGATGGCCAACACATATTCAAATTTGTTTTATCACATTGTATTCAGCACGAAAGGCCGTGTTGATTTCATCGAACAGGAGATCGAACAGCGCGTTTGGGCATACATCGGCGGGATTGCACGCAAGCACGGATTGACCGCGTTGCAAGTCGGCGGAATCGAGAATCACATTCATGCATTGACGATGGCAAAGCCGATTCATGCACCAAGCCAGATCGCGCAATGGTTGAAGGGCGAATCATCCAGATGGATCCACGAAGAATTCCCGTATCTGTCGAAGTTTGGTTGGCAAGACGGTTACGGAGTGTTCTCGGTCAGCAAATCGAATGTCCCAGACGTGATCGAATACATTAGGAATCAGCGTAAGCATCATTTGATGCAGAGTTTTGAAGACGAATATGTTTCGATGTTGAAATTGCACGGGATTGATTACGATGAACGGTATCTATTCGATTAATTCAATCGTCGCTACGCGACGGGGATGATTATTTTCACGTTCCGTGGGTTGAAACCCACGGCTAAATTCATTTGATCGCTACGCGATTCGCAATCGGAACGGATCAAATTTATCTTAATGCAACAATCACTAATCACGATCGCATACATCGCCGCGAGTGCGTTGTTTATTTTGAGCCTTGGCGGACTTTCCCGGCAGGAGACGGCGCGGCGGGGGAATTGGTACGGGATCATCGGAATGGTGATCGCATTGGTTGCCACCGGGGCCGCGATGAATGTCGGCGGGCTGCCGGTTTTGGCGGCGGCGTTGGTTCCCGGTTTGATCATCGGCGCCATTTTGGCAAGCCGTGTGCAGATGACCTCGATGCCGGAGTTGGTGGCGATATTGCACAGCTTTGTCGGTCTTGCGGCGGTGCTGGTTGGGTTTGCGACATATATCGGGCCGCACGCGCAGATGACGGCGGCGGAGAAGAATCTGCATACGGCCGAGATCTTCATCGGCATCTGCATCGGTTCGATCACGTTTACCGGATCGGTCATCGCGTTTCTAAAACTGCGCGGGTCGCTTAGCGGCAAGCCCTTGATCATTCCGGCGCGGCATATGATCAACCTTATCATGCTGCTGGTTACGATCGGCCTCGGAGTCGCGTTTTTTATGGCGCCGAATGAGGCGACCGGCCAATGGCCGCTGTTGATCGCGACGGTGCTGACCGGCATTCTCGGTGTTCATTTCATCATGGCGATCGGCGGTGCCGATATGCCGGTGGTCGTCTCGATGCTCAACAGCTATTCCGGCTGGGCGGCCGCTGCTGCGGGTTTTATGCTGTCGAACGATCTGCTTATTATCACGGGCGCTCTGGTCGGTTCATCGGGCGCGATCCTCAGTTACATAATGTGCAAGGGGATGAACCGCTCGTTTGTCAGCGTAATGTTGGGCGGGTTTGGAACCGAAGGCGGGGCACCGGCAGCAGCCGGTTCGGCGCCCGCGGGCGAAGTGCATTCGGTCGATGCCGAGAGTGCCGCAGCGATGCTTCAGCAATCGAAAAAGGTCATCATTATTCCCGGCTACGGCCTCGCCGTCGCACAGGCACAACACTCGCTGGCAGAGGTCGTCAAGATCCTCAAGGAAGGCGGGACCGAAGTCAAATTTGCCATTCACCCTGTCGCCGGCCGCCTGCCCGGCCACATGAACGTCCTGCTTGCCGAGGCCAATATTCCATACGACATCGTCTTCGAAATGGACGAGATCAACAACGAATTCCCCTCGACCGACGTTGCGTGGGTCATCGGCGCAAACGACATCGTCAACCCGTCCGCACTGGATGATCCGGCCTCGCCCATCGCCGGCATGCCCGTCCTCCACGTATGGGAAGCCCGCGACGTGATTGTAATGAAACGCGGCATGGCCAGCGGCTACGCCGGCGTAGATAACCCGCTCTTCTACAACGAAAACACCCTAATGCTCTTCGGCGACGCGAAGAAGGTGGTGGATGAGATATTGACCGCGATGAGAAATTAGTTGTGCTAAGATTAATTGTATGCGTACGGAGGTCTCAAAGGAAGGCCAGATCGTGATCCCCATATCGCTGCGCCGTCGGTTAGGGATCAAACCTGGCGATCGTTTGGAGGCGGATATAAGGAACGGCGACATTGTCCTGTCACTGCGTCCCGAAGAAAAAAAGCCCCACAAAGCCCGAATCATTAAAGATCCGGTCACCGGCCTGGCGGTTATTGACGTTGGCGATGATGCCCCTGTGCTGACCAGCGAAATGGTTCGTGAAATGCTCGCCGATTTCCCATGAGATATTTGCTAGATGTGAACGCACTTATCGCCCTAGGAATAACTCGGCATCAATTCCGTAACCGTATCCGCACTTGGCTTACTTCCCTTGTCGCAAAAGGAATTCCCAAACTCGCTACGTGTTCGATCACTGAACTCGGCTTCGGTGAATCGTGTCACAAGTTCCTGCCTATAACGTCACGGTTGAGCAAGCTAAGACTCAACTGGCGAAATTGAAAGAGTCGCAGGCATATCATTTTGAATTTCTGGTCAATGCTAATAATGCCTCAATGCTTCCGCCCTGGGTCAAATCGGCCAAACGTACAACCGACGGCCGTCTGGCAGAACTCGCCAAGTCCAACGGATGCGTACTCGCGACGCTCGACGAAAATATTGCTGGAGCGTTTGTAATTCCTTCGTGACGGTTCCATTCAACATTGCGGCGAAGAGTGTGGATGAGATGTTGAAAGCGATTCAAGGTACACCAATGAACGAACGGGTCTATTCAGAGCGTCAAACTATATTCGGTGTCGCACTTGGAGGGCCACTGGGCGGCGCATATTGCTTTTGGAGAACTTTCAATGCAATCGGAAAGCCGAAGCACGCCAGAAATGCCGCACTCGCGATGATCGCGCTTTTGATAGTCATCATAGCGGCGATGTTCATTCCATTTTTCGACAACATTCCTAATGGTGTCTTCTTGTTCCCGCAAATTGGATTAGCCTACGGAATTTATCGGAGTCTGCTCTCGGATGAAATCAAAACTCACATCGAAGCTGGAAAGCCCGTCTTTGATTGGGGAAATACGGTTGCTGTCAGCGTTCTCGCGGCGATCATTACGCTGGTGCCGCTAATCGCTCTCGTTTTCACTATGCCAGATCTTTTCGTCAGTATGACGACAAAACAATACGGCACAATGAAAAATGAGGTCCTCTACGACGCAAGAAGTATCTCTGATGCGGAGGTCGATAAAATAGCAAACGCCCTTATAAGCGTTGGCTTCTTCGATGAAACTGCGGCAAAAGCTGTCTATGCCGAGAAATCAGGTCAGCGTTACACGATCGCGATTGCCTGTACCGAAGAGGTTCGAGATAACCCGGAGATGATAGAGGCTCACCGAGAACTTCGTGACTTAGTCCAGCAATACTTTCCCTCCAACCGCATCGTTATCGAGCTGGCCCTGGACACTCCTGACAATGTTTTTGCTCGCCTGGAATAGATTATTAACGCTATCGATCTTGAAGGCTGCGGCATCTATGGGCGCGGTGATTCGTGAATAATACGACCTTTATCGAGCCTTCATCTCCGCATCGAGCCGGTCTTTTAGGAACATTTTTATTAGCGATTGATAAGGCACGTCGCGTTTGTTGGCGGCTACCTTTAGGTTGTTTAGCATCCAGACGGGCAGGCGAAGGCTGATCGTTTTTGTGGATGGTTTCAGGTTTGGAAAGACCGCGACGACGGCGTTGTCCCAATCGAAATAATCGGTCGAATCGTGGGTTCCCCAAAACTCGCGCTCTTCATCCTCGTTCTTAAACTCAGGTATCCCTTTTAATTTTTTCTTCATACATTCTTTCCTCACGCTGCGTCATTTCACGGGCAGAAATAACCCGAATCAGTTTCGCTCGAATTGTGAAAATCACTGTCAGTCGCCGTGCGGAATTTGTTACGCTGCGGGCAGCAAATCTATCTTTGCCTACGGAATGAGACGTGTCTCGTCCAATCAGAATCGGTTCATTGGCTAAAACCTGTTCGCATTCAGCATCTGTGACACGATGCCCCGGCCAGTTCTTGCCGAAATTCCCTTCATCCCAATCAAATCCTTCAATATCGTCGAGCAGCGACGCCATATTTGTATATTATGGCAATATACATAAATTCGCAATACAAATTCCTTTGGGTTGGTGATATAGTCTGTGTTCAAAATTCAAATTGAGGTGAATTCTATGACTACTGCACCAACGCCGGAGATGGAAACATTGAAATCCCGGCTGAAATCGACGTGGGAGGCGGGGAATTTTTCTGAGGTTGCGAAGCATATTGAATCGGCGGCTGAGGATTTCGTTGGGCGGCTGGAAATTCAGCCGGGGATGAAGGTTTTGGATGTCGCTTGCGGCAGCGGGAATTTGGCGGTTGTGGCGGCGAGGAAAGGTGCCGATGTGAAGGGCATCGACATCGCGGACAATCTTGTCGAGGCCGCGAAGCGGCGGGCGGCGGGGTTGGGTTTGGATATCACGTTCGAGCAGGGCGATGCCGAGGCTTTGCCTTATGATGACAGTACATTCGATGTCGTGATGACGATGTTCGGGGCGATGTTCGCTCCGCGGCCGGAGATAGTCGCGGCGGAGTTGGTTCGAGTTTGCAAACCGGGCGGCCGCGTTGCAATGGCAAACTGGACACCCGCAGGCTTTCCGGGCCAGATGTTCAAGCTTTCCGCCAAATATCTTCCGCCGCCGAATATGCCGCCGCCGGTTCTATGGGGCGTGCCGGAAACAGTTGCAGAGCGATTTGGCGATAATTTGATCGATCTGCAAATGACGCCGCGGATGGCAAAATTTGAATACGACTTCCCGCCGGCACAGGTCGTCGAACATTTCAGAACATACTTCGGGCCGACCGTGATGGCTTTCAAAATGATCGCCCCGGAAAACCACGAGGCCGTCCGCAGCGATCTCGAATCGCTTTGGAGTGAACACAATCAACGGACAGATGGCACAACTTTTGTTGAAGGTGAGTATCTCGAAGTGATCGGGACGAAGAGGTAAGTCAGTACCGCCTGCGTTAGCGGGCTATCCGTTTTGCGAGACTCGCACCATTAAACCAAACTGACCCGCCGCTTACGCAAGCGGGTTCTGACAATTGCCGCCGCTTATGCAGCGGGTTCTGGCAATTCCATTAACGCAAGCCTCTTCACCACCCGGCCGTTTTCAAGATGTTCCTCAATGATCTCTGGCACATCTTCCGCGACGACCTGGCCGTAGAGCGTTCCGTCTGGATGCACCATCACGGCAACACCGACCGAGCAGAATCCGATCGAGCCACAGTCGGTCAGCAATATTTCGCCCATTGGATTGCGGCCTTTTGATTCTTTCCCTTGGCGAAGGCCTTTTTCTTCCAAAATTCGCACGAACTCTGCCTTTACGTCCGCCGATCCGACAGCCGAACACGATTTGCCGTTACAAACAAAAACCTGGCGTTTTATCGGCGCCTTGAGCATTGGGGCGAGTTTTTCCAGTTGCTCGCGGTCGGTTATGAACCTCTTCTCTGACATCTATTTTATTTTGCCACGAATGGGCCGCGTTTGGCATCGAAGAGAATTGTGTTTGTGATAGAATCACACTTCGGTTAAGGTGGCCGAAATAGTCCCTCCTCACGGCCGGGGCTGCTGATAGATGGCGGTTGGCATAATCATTCACGTCTCGGTCGGATCTGAAAAGCGCACCGAATTCTTCGCGGAGCCGCGCCTCAGCATTGGGGCGGATGAGACGTGCGATCTTCAAATTCACACAAAACAGATCGAAGCCGCGAGCAAGTGGATCGAGCTTGAGAATGCCGATGGTGTTTTCCGGGTCATCGATTTTGACCAGAACCTCGCTTTTTCGATCAACGACAGGCCGATCCGCCGATTTATCGCGATCTCAGACGGTGACGTGCTGCAGATAGACGGGAGCGATATTTCCTTCGCGTTCTTTTCACTTTCTGAAAAGCCGACCCTGATCACCACCAACCGCGACCAACCGGTCATCGCGCAGTTTATCGAGGAAGCGGCTCTCGAATCCGCGGTTTCGCCAAAACGCGACGACGCAAAGACTTTCCTCCGCGAATTTACCCGCGAGCTGTCACGCGAGATATCGGTCACGACCAAGCTGATCGTGCTTGTTCTTGCCCTCGGTTTTATTACCGGTGTGCTCTACCTGGGCTATGCGGTCAACCGCGAGCTAAAGGAAAGCCGGACGGTTGCCGAAAAACAGGCGGGTATCATCCAGCAGCTTGAAAAACAGCTCGGTATAGCCAGCGAACAGCTTACCGAGATCGACAAGTCGAACAAGAAGCTGATGGAGACCGTCTCGCTCGCGCCAAACCTGCGGATCGCGTACGGTTCGGGTGTTTGCCTCATCGTCGGTGTGTATGACCTGGTCGATCGGACGACGGGGCGGCAGCTTCGCTATCCCGACCCGCGGGCTTTCAATATCGAGCCGCTCGAGCCGGGCCAATCCGAAGACCCGAATCGCCAGGCCGGGCCGGTCATTGGCCTGACCACCGAAGGCGGCGGGAGCCCGGTCGAATATGATTTTATCGGTACCGGCTTTCACGTCGGCGGCGGCTATATTGTCACAAACCGCCACGTGCTGCAGCCGTGGACCGAGGATGATGCGGTAAAGGCAATGATGGCCTCGTCCAACGGCCGTGCCCGCGTAAAGCGCCTGGTCATTTATTTCCCAAATTATCCGCAGCCGTTTCCGTTGAAGGTTCGCGAATACGGCCAGCGTGAAGACCTTGCCATTGCCACCGTCGATCCCGCTACATTGCCCGCCGATGTGCCGATCCTGCCGCTTGAAACCGATTCCGAGGCCGCGACCATTGGCAAGACGGTCGTTACGATCGGTTATCCAAGCGGGCCTGACCGCCTTTTGGCAATGGTCGATGAGAACGAGGCCAAATCCATAAACGAACGGTTTGGAAACTCGCGGCAGAATCT
>CAUJFK010000081.1 GCA_963169175.1 Acidobacteriota bacterium
GTTCGGACGTTTCTCCGCGTTCAGCTTAACGAACGTTCCGGCATCTGCCATTTCCTGGCAGATGCGGTCGTACTCTTCGTCCGAACCGTTGCATAAATAAACAGCGTCCGGCGCGCACAACTCGGCCATATCCGTCACCCAGCGTTTGAGCTCTTCGTTCCGGATGTTTTCGGCGATCTGATACTTAGCCATATTTTTTGTAAATAGTGTCTAAATTGGGTTGGTCTTGGTTGTCTTCGGTCGAAAGGAACCGATTATGTTTTGTATAGGAGAATCTTATCACAGGACAACGCCGAAAGGAACGGGATATAGGTAAGTGGACGTTTACTGACACCGGGGTTCGTGCCGGCGAGGGCGAAGACGGGACCACCAAACGCCCAAATCAAGGAACGAAACCTCGCGAAACAAGAGCTTTTCTTGTCGGGACGCGGCTTTGAATAGGCCCGTTAGCCAACTGCTTGTGCGGTTGGCCGCCCGGCATACTGCCTGAGCGTGTGAATGGCGATCGCGGCAATTATTATCCCGCCCCCAAGCAATGCCCATTCAGACGGCCTTTCACCGACAAAAATGAATACCCACACGGGATTAAGCAGCGGTTCAATAAAGCCGATCAGACTCGCATCCAACGGCCGCGTTCCCGCCCGGACGCCCTTGATAAAGAGAATGTACGAAAGGCCTATCTGGAAGACACCCAGGAAAGTTACAGCAAACCAATCCGTGTAGGTCATTTCCCCGATGACCGAGAGCCCGGCGGGGGCATTAACAAGTGCAAGGAGAAAGTTTCCGTAAATGACCGCGATCGCAGGGTTTAGCCCTTCCGTTCTCGGATGGCGGAGGAGCATTATATACAGCCCGAGAAAGATACCCGAAAATAGCGCTGCAATATTACCCTCATAGTCCTGCAGCCTTAGCTGTCCGACAAAGAACAAACTCATTCCGGCCAGGACGATAACGACCGTGACAAGATCACGCCAGTGAAATTTTTCACCGATGATGAACGGAGCAAGAACGAGGATGTAGATCGGAGCGGTGTATTGAAGAAAAATGGCATTTGCCGCCGTTGTCTTTTTCGTTGCCCAGACAAAAAGGATCAGCAGCAGAGCGTAGAAAACCGCCGTTAAGAGCCCGAACCCGTTTATCCTTAAGCCATGCTTTCGAGTCAATATCAGAACGGTCAGTGCGGCGAACAGGGAGCGGTAAAAAGTAAGCTGATAGGCATCGATCGTCGTCAGTTTGATGAGCAATCCGCCCGTGCTCCACAGCAGCACCGCAAAGACGACAAGATAAATAGGATTGATCCTCGCTTCACCTTCGCTCATAAGCAAGCTGAAGTGTAAGCAAGAAATGCGGAAACGCAAAGTCAGCACCACACCGCGTCAGTAGGTGGCCGCATGTCATTACCACCACGCGCTCGCGTGTGGCTCCTTGCCAGTACCACCTCGCGTCAGCGGGTGGGTTATCTTTTTCTTCTCAGTACCACCTTGCGTTAGCGGGTGGATTTCGCGTATTTCGCGGGCCGAAGGAGAAGAACGAAGACCCACCCGCTCACGCAGGGTGGTTCTGACCTAATCGCCGTTTCGCATTTGGGCGGAGAGGCTGCGGATGCTGTGTTTATCGAGAAGATGCCTAAGCGAACGCACCTGCAGTTGAAGCAGGTCGGCCGCCTTTGTTTGATTGCCGGCGGTCATTCTAAGAGCTTCGACAACATAAGTCTTTTCGAGGTTCTCAAGATGTGCGGAGAGGTTCAATCCGCCTGAAGGAAGCTCAAATTCGGCACGGATGCGGTCAGGATTATAGTTGGTGATATGTTCCGGCAGACGTTCCGGCTGGATCTGATCGGTGCGCTCAAGTGCGACCGCACGCTCGATGGTATGTTCAAGCTCGCGGACATTGCCGCCCCACATATAATTTTCGAGCATATGCATGGCGTTTGGGGAGATGCCCAGTTCACGGCCGCCTTGTTCGCAGAATTTGCCAACAAAATGATGGACCAGTTCCGGGATGTCCTCGCTGCGTTCTCTGAGCGGCGGCAGATGGATGGGTATGACCGAGATACGGTAAAAGAGGTCTTCGCGAAAGCCTCCTTCAACCGACATCTGTTTGAGGTCACGATTGGTAGCTGCAATAACGCGGGCGTCGATCGGAGATTCTTCGTGTGCCCCGACGGGGCGAACGCGGCGTTCCTGCAGAACACGGAGGAGTTTCACCTGCATGGCCGGCGACATTTCGCCGATCTCGTCCAGAAATATCGTCCCCTTGTTCGCAGCCTCGAATAGACCCTTTCGATTTGTATTCGCTCCCGTGAACGAGCCTTTTACATAGCCGAACAGTTCCGATTCAAGCAGCGTTTCGGTGAACGCACCGCAATTGATAGATATGAACGGCTTTTCCGCACGCGGGCTGAGGTCGTGGATCGCCCTGGCGACAAGTTCCTTGCCGGTACCGCTTTCGCCGGTGATGAGGACAGTTGATTGGACCTCGGCGACGGTTTCGATCATCTGAAAGATCGCGTGCATTTTCGCCGAGTTTCCAACTATGTTCTTGACGCTGCCCCGCTCGCGTTGGGCCCGCTTGAAAGCCCGGTTCTCATCTATCAACGCCTGCTTTTCAAGCGTTTTCTTTACAATAAGCTTTAGCTCATCGACATCGAATGGTTTCGTAACGAAGTCATCAGCCCCGAGTTTGAATGCTTCCCGGGCGGATTCGACCGACGCATGCGCGGTCATAAACACGACGCCCATGTCCGGCAATTCTTCGCGAACGGCACGCAGCATTTCGATGCCGTCCATATCCGGCATGCGAACATCGGAGATCACCAGTTCGGCGGGATCGGCCTTTAGCATCTCGACCGCCTCACGGCCGTTTGAAGCCGTGCGGATGTTATGGCCTTCACCCTCGAATATCAGGCTCAAAAGCTGGCGGTAGCTTTGTTCGTCATCGACGATTAACAGATTCGACATTACAGTTTGATGACCTTGAACCGGCTGTGTCACTTTCCCGGCCCCACTTCCGCGGGCCGAAGGGTGACCGGACTCTGATCCATTACGTGGGCTGGATGTTGGTTTCAGTCTGGTTCTACAGAGTAACTTGGTAGGGAATCGTGCTGAGAGGACGATCCCCATATTCTATTCTCACAAATCCGGCACAGTGAATTCAAGCAGAAACTTTGTCCCCCGGTCTCTTGACATTAAGGTGCTCGCGTATCGGGTTCGGAGGTATCGAATCCTCAATGCTGCCGCCATCCGCCAGTTTTGCCCGGTTTTCCTGCGGTAATTCAACGATTATCGTTGTCCCTTCGCCTTCAATACTGCTCACATTTATTGTGCCGTTGTGGTCACGGA
Source organism: Acidobacteriota bacterium (assembly GCA_963169175.1). Taxonomy (GTDB): domain Bacteria; phylum Acidobacteriota; class Blastocatellia; order Pyrinomonadales; family Pyrinomonadaceae; genus OLB17. The sequence continues at coordinate 3,342 of CAUJFK010000081.1, forward strand.
TGATCTGATAAACGATCGAGAGGCCGAGGCCCGTACCACCGGAGGTCGATCGTGAAAAGGGCTCAAAAAGCTGCTCGACCCGTTCGGGCGGCATTCCGCCGCCGGTATCTTCGAAAATGATCCTGATGCGGCTGCGGCCAATATTTTCGAGTTTTATCGAAAGGCGTCCGCCTTCGGGCATTGCCTGGATAGAATTGCGGGCAAGGTTCCAGAAGATCTGTTTGACCTGCGTACTGTCCGCCGAGATAAAGACGGGCTGCGGCGGGAGATATTCGAGCAATTCGTGTCCGGGGCGAACGTCCGGGCTGTGCCGCAGCAGGGTAATGGTTTCGCGGACCGCGTCGCAGATATCTATCTCGGTATAATTACCCACCTTTGGCCGGGCATAGCTGAGGAAATTCGTAATAATGCTGTTCAGGCGGTCCGATTCACGCAGAATTATGCCCATCAGATCGGCTTGTATCGAATCCTTTGGAGTATTTGCCTCAAGCACTTGTATCGCACCGCGCATTGCCCCAAGCGGGTTTCTTATCTCATGTGCAAGCCCGGCACCGACGCG
>CAUJFK010000082.1 GCA_963169175.1 Acidobacteriota bacterium
CCTCTGCAGCCGATTCAGCGGGTCGTCCGCTCCGCCCGCCTGGTAAATATACTGCACCTTAACCCCGCGAGCGTCCGTTTTCTGCGTCAGGTTCTTCCCACGGAAACTACCCAAAATCGTTTGGAGGATAAGGTGTGGACGGAGAAACAATAAACGCTTTCGGCTATACGTGTCAATGAAAATTCCCTACACAGTTCGACCCGGGATGATCGGCAATGTTGATTGTTTTGTGATTTGCGCGGTATCGACCTGGTTGCAATCGAGAACATGGGCCCAGGACCACGAAACGCACGAAACAAGACCGCGAAGCCGACGAAACAGACGTCTTGTCGGCCGAATGTGGCCACCTCCGGCTCGAAAGTGCCCAGCGCCAGCTTGAAAGTGGTCAGCGCCAGCGTGAAAGTGGTCAGCGCCAGGGTGAAAGTGGTTAGCGCCAGAGTGAAAGTGCTCAGCGCCAGCGTGAAAGACGTCAGCGCCAGATTGAAAATCCTCAGCTCCACCTTGAAAGTGCCGAGCGCCAGCGTGAATGTGGACGATCTCGGCCCGACATTACCTCGAACAACACGAAACCGGAACGAAATACTCGAAACAAGAGTTCGCGGCGGCGTGATCCGACGGCATATCATCAAGTCCGCATTCACGCTGGCCGGGTTGGTCATGTTCTTCGGCTTTTACATTGGGGGCAAAACGGATAATATCGACGTGCACCTGCGGTCTTTTTTGTGGGCCGGGCGGTTTGGGACGGCGGCGGCGGGCGGCAAAGACGATGTCAGACGGCGATAGTAGAACGAGATGCTTTTTTCACGGCTTGCCCCAAAAAGGTTGGTTCGGGAAGCGCGCGGGATGTATTCGCGCGAAGGGCGTCGGTTGTCCGATTATCGTTTGTTTGCCTACCTTGCGATCCTCGGGCCGGGGCTGATCGCGGCTAATGCCGGCAACGACGCCAGCGGCATTGCCACTTATTCCAGCGCCGGGGCCACTTACGGTTATTCCCTTCTATGGACATTTATCCCGATGACGATCAGCCTGATCGTCGTGCAGGAAATGTGTGTTCGGATGGGCGTGGTCACGGGCCAGGGCCTGGCCGATCTGATACGCGAACAATTCGGCGTTCGGTGGACGGCACTTGTGATGCTCGCCCTGCTGATCGCAAATACGGGCGTGATAATCTCGGAATTTGTCGGCATCGCGCAGGCGTCGGAATTGATGGGCGTGCCGCGTTGGGTCTCGGTCCCAGCGGCGGCGGCGTTTATCTGGTGGCTGGTCGTAAAAGGTTCGCAGCGGCGTGTCGAACGCGTTTTTCTGGCGATGTCGCTCGTGTTCTTTGCCTATGTGCTCGCGGCGTTTCTCGCCCGGCCTGATTGGGGCCAGGCCGCGGCCGGTTTTGTCGAACCGCAGTTTGAATTTACCTCGGCCTATCTTTTTACGACCATGGCGCTGATCGGCACGACCATCACGCCGTTCATGCAGGTTTATGCACAGTCGGCGGTCGTCGAAAAAGGGATCGATGCCGACGACCTTACTATCGCCCGTGTCGATGCGGTTTCGGGCACGCTGTTCGCGAACACGATCGCGGCGTGCATTACTATTGCGACGGCTGCAACGCTGCATGTCCACGGAGTTTTTGAGGTAGATTCGGCACGGACGGCCGCCGAATCGCTGGCGCCGATCGCGGGGCAGTACGCAAAGTATCTGTTCGCCGTCGGATTGCTCGGCGCGGCAATGCTGGCGATGGGCGTACTTCCGCTTTCTACGGCGTATTCGGTCAGCGAAGCGCTCGGGTTTGAAAAAGGCCTGTCGCGGTCGTTTCGCGAAGCTCCGATCTTTCTTGGCATTTTTACCGGCCTGATCGTGATCGGCTGCTTTGTCGCTTTGATCCCCGGCATTCCGCAGATCAAACTGCTGCTCCTGACACAATGCGTCAACGGCCTTCTGCTGCCGATAATTCTCGCCGCGATCGTTATCCTCGCAAGCAACGAGGAAATAATGGGCAAATATAAAAACTCGCTCGTCTTTAACGTAACAGCCTGGACAACCGCCGCGGTCGTCTCCATTCTGTCAGTTCTGTTGATTGGAAAAACGATAGCTGATATGTTTTAGCAGCTAATATATGCCGCCATCCGAACTTCAGAAACGCACAGTTTATTTCCTGATATTTGCCGGAGTGATCGTCCTTATTCTGATACTCCTTCCGTTCATAGAATCAGTTCTGCAAACTTCTGTTCTTGCGCAGTTCGGCGTTCAGGTCGTGGACGAACGCCTCGTGTCGGTCGAGGGCGGCGAACCGAGCATGATGTCGCATACTCTGTTCGCCCTTGCGGTAAATCTATTTCACATCGCCAAGATAATTCTGTGGATGGCGCTGATGGTCGCTGCGGTCCGGTTTGTTGCATTTCTTTTGTTCAAAACGGCGCTTCGCGGCGTGCAGTCAGAAAGCTCGACGCTGCTGCGAACGGTCGTCTCGATCATTGTTTACATCGTCGCCTTTTTTATAATTTTCCAATCGCAATATCCTAATGTTCAGCTTGCACCGCTTTTTACCGGCTCAACGATAATTGGGATCGTCGTCGGCCTTGCGCTGCAGGATACGTTGGGAAATTTGTTTGCCGGCATCGCCATTCAGGCAGATCAGCCGTTCCAGGTCGGCGATGTTCTCACCTTTGAGAATAAGGCCGGCGGCGTTGTCGAAGCAGTATCATGGCGGGGCATAAGGATCAGGACGTTTCAGAACAAGCTTCTCGTTTTGAGAAACTCCGATCTTGGGAAACGGCCGTTGGAAGTGGCGCCGAAAGGCAATCTGAACGCGCGGATAGTCCATTTTAATACGGTCTATTCAAATTCGCCCGCAAAGACCATCCAGGTCGTCCGTGACGCCGTTCGTCAGGTTGAAAATGTGTCGCCCAAGATCAGGCCGATCGTCCGGATCAGAAATCTAGGCGAAAGCGGGCTTGATTGGGAAGTAAAATATTGGGCTGAGGACTATACAAAATTCAATGACACCGACGCTCTGATCCGCCAGCGCATCTGGTACGCATTTCATCGCGAGAACATTCATTTTTCATTTCCAACACGCACGGTTTACATGCACGAGGCCGAATTGGGACCGCCAGTGGACGAAGTGCTCGACGCGACCGTTGAACGCCTGAGCGGAATTCCGATCTTTGCTCCGCTCTCGGATGCAGAGCTTCAAAAGCTGGCCGGCGCGGCAAGAAACCGGATATTTGCGCCCGGCGAATCGATAGTGCGGCGCGGACGCGAAGGAAATTCGATGTTCGTTATCACCCGCGGTTCGGTCGAGATCCAGATCCTTCAGGGAACCGAGACGAAAACCGTAAACACGTTGCGCGAAAGCGATTATTTTGGCGAAATGAGCCTGCTGACCGGCGAACCAAGAACGGCGACGGTCGTCGCAGTCGAGGAAACACAAGTGCTTCAGATAAGCAAGGGCGCGTTGCGGCCGATCTTTGAAGCGAATCCGGAACTTGTCGATTCGATCAGCCGAATGGTTGTGGAAAGAAAACAGGCACTTGATGAAGCATCCGAAGACGGAGCCGAATCAACCGCCGCACCGGACAAGGGCGTCATGGCGTCAATAAGAAAGTTTTTTGGAATGAAGTGAAGAGTTATTGGACATTCTTATCGTAAATGTCGTGCAGCACTTCAACGATCGGCTTGCGGTTTGCGTACGGGTCACGCTTCTCTTGCTTTGGTACTTCCCTGCGGGCCCGCGTGTCAGACGGCATCACAGGCTGCGGTGCGGGTGCGGGTTCAACTTCGGGCCGGTAATCGCCAACGACAGACCTCATTCCGTGTGAATATCTGTCAAGAGTTGCATCGACCGGCGATGCTCCATTCTGCGGCAACTGAGGCACCTGCGGATTTTCGGTCGATTGTTTGAGATATGCGGCCCGGCTTTCATCAAGCAATGCTTTACCGCGCAGGCGGCGTGCCCGCTCGAGCGCGCGGATCGAAGCGGATGTTAACGGGGCCTCGCTTGGTTCACGTTCGATCTTTCGGAGGACCTTTACATAGTTTCGCAGCTCCGGCGTCGGATAAACATATGCCGACTCGCTGCCGCCATCGCTTTCAACCACTCTGGTCAACGAATTGATCGCGGATTGGTGCTCGCCGGCCTTGTTATAAAGAGCACCGAGAGCAAAATAGACCAGCGGCGGCGCGGTCGTCATTCTCTCAACTATCGCCTCGCCGCGGCGGACCGCGTCCCGGACCTCAAAACCGAACCAATTGCGTCCGTCATCACGCAGTATCTCGTTCGCACTCAAATAAAATTCAAATATCTCGCGCGTCTCGTTCTTTGATCCCGAGGCAAAAATGCGGAACAGGAAATAAGCGAAAATACCAAAGAAAAAAACAACAAAGGCCGGGAAGCCGGCGACGAGCAGCATCGAACCCACAACGCCAAAGGCCAGCAGATATTGCCCTCGTTCCTTGATCGCGTTTGCGGGCCTTCTTTGGATCTTGTTGTCGCTCACAATCCTCTATTCCTGCACCGACGGTCCATTGTCACGGATTTGCTTCCGCCGGCGGTTCGCTTACATTCTCTTCGCTGGCGACCGCCGCTTCGTGCGCCGCCGAAGCAGTTTCCTGGGCCGAGTGCTCGGCCGGCCGTGCTGCGTGTTTGTCTCTTTCTTCCTTTTTCAGCCCGAACTGGGCCATCAAGTCGAGTGCCTTATCGAATATCAGGAACGGCGAATTGATCACGAACGACATCGTCTCGCCAAGCGTGATGGCCTCAAGCTGCATAAGCTGGGCGATCTTCTTTTCAAGCGGCAATTCGGTAAACTCTTTCGCGTATTCCTTCGCGGCTTCTTCGGTTTTCTCTTCGGCGGACTCTGCTTTTGTTTCCATGGTCATAACCACAATATCTCCGGCCTCGGTGATCTTTGTCTGACATGCAAGCCGATCTTCCGCAGCGGCCGTTTCAGCGGCAAGATATTCTGCCTCGCTGTCAGTTTGAGGTGAAAGCCGCTCTGCCCCAGACACGACCGAGAGCCTGCAAAAATGTATATTCTCAAAAGGGACGCATTTCCGTTCGGGGCGGATGCCAAGGCGTCCGGCAGCATCCGAGAGATATGTACCGACCGGGATACTTCCTTCCCTCTCTTCACGCTTGAAAGTCAAATTTGCTTCCCACATCTCGCTCATCCCCATTAGCTTCCCGTGACAGACCTCATTCTAACCTTGGGCTGTGCTCCTGAAGCAACTGCGTGGCCGCTGGTATCAACCTTTTGACAAGTCTTGCACAGGCCCCAAATACGTAAACTGTGATGCGTCGGACGAAACCCGAGTTTGTCGGCCATTTTATCCTGCAGCGATTCGATCTCGGGCGAAAAGAATTCGAAGATCAGGCCGCACTCCGTGCAGATCATATGATCGTGGTGCTCGTGGTTATAATGGTGCTCGTAATAGGTCTTGTTGTCGCCAAAGCGGACCTCACGCGCCAATCCGGCCTCGGTCAACAGTTTGAGCGTCCGATAAACGGTCGTGTTGCCAACGGTCGCATCCTCTTTCTGTACCAGCCAATACAGGTCTTCACTGGTAAGATGATCTTCGGTCCGGAGAAATATTTCCATTATCAGGTCACGCTGCGCCGTCCGCCGCAGGCCTGATCTCTGGATATGCTCCAGAAATATCTCACGTTCCTTTTTAAAATCTTCCTTCTTGGCTGTCATCTCTGTTGAGTTCTATTTTATCACTTGTGCCCGTTCCGTGCGAACATCATTATTTTGCGGATCATTTCAATATTTTGGGGGTTTCCCCCGCCCGCCTCAGCCACGCGGAGAGCTTCAAGGCCCAATTCGATGTAGATGTCCTTTTCCGCTTCAAGGCCAACCTTATCAAACGCATCCAGGTGGCGCGTCACGGCGTCAACGTCTGATCTCGCAAACGGCCCGGTGAGTGCCGCAGGGATCAACTGTTCCGCCAGATTTGCAACTGAGCTTTTGATAAGGGGCAGCAGGATATTCCTTGCTTCAAAAGGCGCAATTCCGCAAGCCGTTAGGGTCTTGACGGCGGTCGAGATAAGAGCGACCAAATGACCGGAGGCAAGTACAGCGGAGGCATGATAGAGCGGCTTGAACGCCTTATCGATAAAAAACGCATTTCCACCAAGGGCAGCGGTGATATTGCGTGCGGCTGCGGTCGCGGACTCGTCGCCCTCAAGGCAAAAATACGCGCCTGAGAAATTATCGGCACCGACGACAGGATCGCTGACAGAAACAAGGGGATGGATCGATCCGGTCGCGATCCCGCCGGATGCGGCTGACCTGAGAACGTCCGACGACAAAGCCCCGCTCGCATGGAGCAGAACCGAGCCGGACTTTATCTTCGGCGCGATCTGATCGGCAATGCCGGGCAGTTCCGTGTCAACGGCCGTAAGCAATACGATCTCGGAGTTCAGACTATTGATCCGTTCAAATTGGATAATCTCGGGAGGCGGTTCAATTGCAGCAACGATCTTCTGTGCCGGCCGGGCCGTGCGATAAACAAGGCTTTCGACCTCAAACCCGGCTCGCGATATGGCGATCGCAAGTGCGCCGCCCATCCGCCCAACGCCTATGACCGTGACTGTATTCACAGGTTTGAATATAGTCGAAGTCGCAACGGGTTTCTAGGTGCTTGCGTTTGATTCGGCAATAGCCGTTGTCGTTAACCACGGTAAGAAGACGAAAAAGAGGAAGGGGGCCCGAACGTTTTGAGAGCTACACATTCAGCAGTATCGGATCGTCTGCGTGTTCGGCGGTGTTGACCTCACGAAAGCTTTGAGCCGGATCGGCGGCCTTCGGCTTGGCGGCAGAATCAGCACGAGAAGAATCTGTGCCTCTCGGCGCATGATCGGAAAGTACGGCCACAAGTATCTTTAGTTGAAGATCATTGAACCGAGGTATCTCACGTCCCGACCTGAGTGCCGCCGCCACTTCGCGGCACGCAGCTTCAAGCCCACCGTCATTTCCTTCTTCTGAAAGCTTTTCTATAGACCGCGCCAGGTCTTCGCCATTCTTTGCGAGAATGCGGCGGAAGGACGCCAGTCCGGCACGGAGATTATCAGTCAGTGCGGAAGGCAGCAGCTCAGCCTGCGCGCTTCCGTTGAGAGAAAAGCGGCAATTGCAATAGGGCTGAAGTTCAAGAAGCGGCCGAGGATCGACGGTACATTCAAGACCTGCAAGTTCAAATCGATACCGGGCAGCAGAAGCTGCAAATCGCTGGTCGAACCCGGGCAATTTCGAAAGGATGTCGAATTCTGCCCATTCTTCGCTTTTCAGGGTTTCGCTAAGCTTTGCCTTTCTCTCCGGCGAATTCATCACTTTATTGTGCCGGGCCTCAAAATGTTCGGTGTAAGCACGCCTGAACGTTTCCCATGCATATCCCAATGCCCTGTTCAAATTTTCATTTGGGTCGGCCGATGTCGCGTCGATCAGCGACAACACGCGGTCTCGCATCGCCTCTACTTCTTGCACGTCGGTGACCTCGCTGGCCGCAAGATAAGCACGGGCCTCCTCCCTAAGAACGGCAGTCCTGACAAAGCTTGCTAAAGTATTGAGTTGGCCTTCAACCTCAACGTATTCTGCCTCGGATCCGCCGAACGCTTCGCTGATCCGTTCAAGGCAATCTTCCAGCGGGCTTGCGGCCGCAATCGCTTTCTTGATCGTTTCCGCAACCGACCCGAACGTGCTTGTTGCCCGGGCTGCTAATCTCCATACCCTGACATTCAAAATGTCTTCCGGCAGTTCCTGAAATCGCTCCAAGGTCCGGGCGTTCTCCCATTCACGTACCCAGTTCCCGAATGCTTTTGTCAGCGTCTCGCGGTCGGCAGGTAGATTGAGCGATTCAAAAGGTTCTTCTTTGACAAAAAGTTTGGCCCAGCGCTTAAGGCTTTCGCTCGATGCCGAAGTTTCAACCGGCTTCGCGACACCGAGAATATCTTCCCAGATGATCTTGAGGTCCAGCGAACGCCTGTTGATCCTGTTCCCCGATGTTGTTACGAATTCAACGTATCGCTCCGCAACCAATGCCGTGATCAGCATTTGCTGCGCAGCCAGGCCTAAGCCGTACGGCGGCCTTTGAAGCACCGAATGAACATCCGAAAGCCGGACTGGCCCATCGCCGGCGGCCTCGACCAATCCAAGTACTTCACGTGAGATCGGCAGAGAGCCAAGCCTTTCATGCGATTCCGGGACGAATGACGTGCCCTCAAGCTGGACCAGGCCGAGCGGGAATGCAAATGTTTGCGCCCGGCTTTGCACATCAGCAAGTACGCGGCGTGTGCCGTTGTACACGTCCGTTACGATAGAAGCTACATCGTCCGTTTCTATCTCGCGTGTAAAATAGGGGTGCGACGGGTACCGGCTCTCGAACAATGGTTCGAGCATCGATGCAAAGACGTCCGACAGCGACTGAGCAGCGCGTGCTTCCTCAGTAAAATTGTAGTCAAATCCATCGATCGTTAACTGGCCGTCCTCGAGAAAGCTCCGGGTCAGTATCTTCTCGGCCGCCATCGAATGCGCGTGGACGGACGCCCTGATCTGCTCGCTGTATTTTTCGCGCAGGTCGGCATTTGAAATGAGAACAAAATAACTTCGCAGTTTATCGATCTCATCGGGCCGGAGCGGGTCCGGCTTCCAGATAACGCGTGCGATGTCGCCGGTATCCAGCGGATGGCCTTCGCTGCTTCCGTCGAGATGTATCGCTACCTGCCAGTCAGTCCACGGGGCGAATGCCAGGTCCGAACTTCCCGGCCATACGATCACGCCCTTGCGGCGTGCTCCGCGCCAAATAAGGTCAAGCTCGATAACGCCTTCTTTCTGCTCGGAGCCATCGCCGGCGGGGGCCGCTTCCGGAAACCGCTCCTGAAAAACACGGCGGAGAACACTCGGAACCGTTTCGGCCGAAACCTGCATAACGGCTTCGGTCAACGCGTTATTGAGATTCTCCTTACTGCTGACCTTAAAGCTGTACCGCGGCTCGAGCCCATCCTCCGAGACAATCCGAAAATCGTTCGGCAAGGCTTCCGAGAACGTCCGCAGCAACTCGTCGACCGTTGCGATCGCGCGATCAGGATCAGATTCATCAAATATCAACTCAGACGCGCAAATATCGCTCGCCGTTCCGCCCTGGCCATCGAGCGAAAGCAGCAGCAAAGCCTTTAGGATGAGCTTTGCCTGCAGCCGCTGCATTACCGGTATCTTGTTGACTACCGTCGAATTTATTGTGTCGTAAGCCGCAAAGGCTTCCTGAAGATCATCGATCTTCCGCAGGCCGTTCTCAGCGTTGTCATAAACCTCGTCGAGCGCGATCAGCGAATTGGCTGGGCGGCCGAGTATCTTTTCGCCCGCCTCAGATGCAAACCCAAGCAAGGCGAAATCGTGCACATAAAGCCGGACATACGGTGCGACCTCAAGGATCGCGGGATGCAGCGGATAGAGAGCAGCGAACTTCTGCTCGCTCCAGCGGAAACTTGGCAGGACCTCACGAAAATAGCCGTAAATATCGTGCAGGATCGCCTGCTTCTGGCTGTCTTTTGGAAAAACATGGGCGTTGACACCCTGGTAGAAATG
>CAUJFK010000083.1 GCA_963169175.1 Acidobacteriota bacterium
TTAGGGTAATCGGCCACTTTTCACTTTCTCAGTGGCCTTTGTGTCTTCCCTTTGTGTCCTCTGTGTTGAAGGTTTTTTCACCACCAAAGGCACTAAGGTGAAATCGCAAAGGCTACAAAGTAAGAAAATGCCAAATATTCGAATTGATCCACTATCTGCCTGCGGGGTTGATTTCTGTCCAGCGGTTTGGTCTGATTTAAGTATGGAAACAGCGACTTTAGGGGCGGGGTGTTTTTGGTGCGTTGAAGCGGTCTTCGATGATCTTCAAGGGGTTGAAGATGTAGTGTCAGGCTATTCCGGGGGCAATAAGGACAACCCGACGTACCAGGATGTTTGTGCGGGAACGACGGGGCATGCGGAAGTGATCCAGATCAAGTTCGATCCGGAGGCGATCGCATTTGCGGATATACTTCGTGTATTCTTTGCCGTACACGATCCGACGCAGTTGAACCGCCAGGGCAACGACATCGGTACTTCATACAGGTCAGCCATCTTTTACCACGGCGAAGAGCAGCGGAATACGGCGGACAAGATCATCAAGGAGATAACAGACGATGGCCTTTATGATAAGCCGATCGTGACCGAAGTGACTGCCTTTGACAAGTTCTGGCCGGCCGAGAATTACCACCAGGAGTATTTCGCAAATAATCCGAACCAGCCATATTGTGCAGCAGTTGTCGCGCCGAAGGTCGCGAAATTCCGGCAAAAATTCGTCAGCAGGCTAAAGAAAGGTGCGGCCGCCTCGAATTAGAGCTTCCCGAACAGCATCAGTACCCCGATCGCGATAAACGCGACCGCGACAATGCGTTGCAGCCATTCGACCGGAATGAACTGTGTCAAGACGCCGCCGATGACCACGCCGAGAAGCGTCACAACCACCAGAGCGAGGCTTGCACCGGCAAAGACAGCAAGCTTGCTTTCCGCCTTTGCGGACATTGTTATCACCGCCAACTGAGTCTTGTCACCAAGCTCAGCCAAAAATAGTGTCAAAAAGGCCGTGCCGAATACTTTCCAATCCATACGGACGATTGTATTCGATACGGCTCAAAATGTACGACAAGGCAGCGGGAGTGTCGTACTAAATTCCAGTTATCTTTTGCAATTCCAAGCCAAGCCCGAAGGTTTGAAACTGTAACTTTCGCCTGTTTGCGAGTACGCGGACGCGGTGCATCGTTTGATGGCAGACGTTGCCGAAGTAAGGATCTTCACCAAGACGCTGCATGATCCTCGCAAGTGCGGACGTTACACCGCTGATAAGGTCACGTGCCGAAAGACGCTGGCGGACGGTGATGTACCCGCCCTCGTAGGCAAACACGTCCGAATCGGGGTCAAGGAACGGATGGTCGAAGCTGACGAAGCCGCAGGCATTTCGGAAAAGGTCCGCAAAATTAACATTGCCTTTTGCCAATGAAACATCGACGGTTTGCATAAGTTCGGAGATCAGGGCGAGAAGCTCGGTCCAGTTCTCGGTTGTCGGAACGTCAAGACGCTCGTCTGGTTTTGGTATCGGTGCCTCGGCAACCGCGGCGGCCGTCATGCTGGTTCTCATTGGTGCAAATTTCCTTGGGGCCATATCCCCGATAGGCCCTGTGGCCATCCTGCGTGCCTCTAGCGCGATCGCCGCATCAACGAAGACACGTTCGCTCTTTATTTCGGATCCACTGCCCTTGTAAACATGGATAAGGCCGCCCGGCTCTTTTGAACGGATCATTATCCGCTGAAGAGCGTCGTCGCCAAACGAGAGCCTGTCCGCAATGTGGTCTTGTTCACGCGCACGGATCGATCCGTCGTCCGCGAACTCTATCTCGGCCTCGTAACTGCTCAGCTCAAGCTGAATGCTGCCGATAAAGCCAAGGTTTCGTAGATGCCGAACAAGGCCCGACATGCTTACGAATGAAGTGTTCAGGTTCCTGTGAATAGGTAATTTATTCATCAATACGAGGGTATCCACCATTCGCATTCAACTCCGTCTGAAGTTGGTTTCGGTCTAGCTTTGCCACTGTAAAGTACCAATTCAGCATTGTTTCCATTGCAACTTTTGCATTTTTCATTCAAAATTCGCCTGTCACCAACGCTTCCAGCAAACTTGCCGCCCGTTGCGGCCAACTTTCGTAAGAGGTTCCGATCATTTGAATATGCTAGATAATCTATTCCGCAAAAAGTCTATTGCCCAGATACAGGCCGATGCCGCATCAGGTTTTGCCGAAGAAACTCTCGTACCCGGCCAACCGGGTGAAGAGCCGATCGCCGTTGGCCTTAGGCGCAGCCTCGGGACGTTTGACCTGACGATGCTTGGCATCGCCGCCATCATTGGAGCGGGAATTTTTGCGATGATCGGGCAGGCCTCCTTCAAAGGCGGGCCGGGCGTTGTGTTTCTTTTTATTTTTGCGGCAATAGCGTGCGGATTTGCGGCATTGTGTTATGCAGAGTTTGCCTCAAAGATCCCGATCGCCGGTTCGGCGTACACCTACGCTTACGCAAGCTTCGGCGAACTGCTTGCCTGGATAATCGGCTGGGATCTTCTTGTCGAATACGCGATCGGGAACATCGCCGTTGCCATCTCATGGAGCGATTATTTTACAAGCCTCCTGGCCGCGAACGGCATCCACGTGCCATTGAGCTACACGATGGATTTCCTTACGGCCAAACGCGGTTTTGCGGCCGTGAATGAAGTAATTGCCGGCGGCGCCACGCTCGAAGCGCTTCAAACAGGCTGTAAGGCCGCCGACGCCGCCGTGTCTTGCGCCCAGGTGGAGGCACATCAGGCATGGGCAAACGCCGTGCACATCGGCGGCCTTCCGATAGTCGCTGACATTCCCGCTCTTGCGATCGTGTTCATCATTACTGCGCTCGTTTACGTCGGGATACGCGAATCGAAGATCGCCTCGAACATAATGGTCGGCGTAAAGCTTGCCATTATTCTTCTCGTGATCGTTCTCGGTGCTTTTTTCGTCAAAACGGAGAATTGGAGCCCATTTCTGCCAAATGGATTCGGCGGGATGATGTCAGGAGTTGCGGCCGTATTCTTTGCGTACATTGGCTTTGACGCTCTCTCGACCACCGCTGAAGAGTGTAAAGATCCGTATAAAACATTGCCGCGCGGTATGATCTATTCACTTGTGATCTGCACCGTTCTGTATGTCGTCCTGGCACTTGTTCTAACGGGCATGGTGAACTATACGAACCTGAATGTCGGCGATCCGCTTGCATTCGTGTTCGGGCCTGAGGGTGTGAATATTCCGTGGGTCTCGGGCATCATTGCAGTCAGTGCGGTCGTCGCTCTTGCCACTGTTCTGCTCGTATTTCAACTTGGCCAGCCGAGGCTTTGGATGGCGATGAGCCGCGACGGATTACTTCCAAAGATCTTTTCGTCGATACATCCAAAATTCCGCACACCGTGGTTCTCAACGATCCTGACCGGGTTTTTAGTTGCGATACCGGCGCTGTTTATGAATCTGACCGAGGTCACCGAGCTTTCCGTTATCGGTACACTCTTTGCGTTTACAGTCGTATGCGCCGGTGTGCTTGTAAAGGACAAAGAATTTGCTGGCCAGAAGCGCTATGTGCCGTACATCAATTCGATGTTCGTTGCACCGGTAATCTTCATCGTCATTTGGTCCTTTATCCTCTGGTACAACCATGACGCTACACAGACATTCTTTACCGATTTCACGCCGACAGCGGATGATCTAAAGAAAGGTGTAGATACCGCCGCCGGAGTTTTCTTTGAGAAGCTGCCTTACCTCGTATTTGCAGTTTTCTCACTTGTAATGACGGTCTTGTGCTTCGTCAAACGCCTCTCGCTCATACCCGTCCTCGGCGTTATGTGCTGCACCTACCTGATGACCGAGCTTGGCTGGATGAACTGGTTCCGCTTCGGTTTGTGGCTAATAGCAGGGCTCATTATTTACTTTTTCTATAGCTATTCGCACAGCAAACTTAACAAAACGTCGCTTGGCGACACCGCGACCTAATGCCGCGATCGCAAAGGCGATTTAGGTCCTGATCGCCAACGGCGATCCATACTAAAGCCTAAGTTAGCCGATGGGCGAACCCTTGGTAGGTTTGCACGAACCTATTCCGTCGCAACCCTTACAAATCTTTGCAATTTTGATTTAACCGCACCCGAGAGAACGGCGTCTGTTCAATAGGTACAGTTATTTAATCCAAAGGAGCAAAGCTATGATAGGAAATATTCTTTTGACGATCGCTATGGCGTTACTTGCCCTGGCCCTCTCCATTACGGCATAGGGCCGGTGAACTTCTCAGGCATGCTTGCGAAGAGTGTCGCACAGGTTTTACAAATCTTTACAATTCTGCCTGAACCGACTGTGGCAGAATTGCGTCTTAATCCTGTCAGTTACAACCTTTTCCGTTTAGGAGCAAAGCTATGAAACGAAATGTTCTTTTGGCGGCGGCCATGGTGCTGTTCGCATTGGCTATCTCTGCGTCAGCGCAGAAGGCGCCGAATTTTTCAGGTACGTGGGTATTGGATGCCGCAAAATCCAAACCCGCCGAGACCACTATTGAATCGCAGACACTTACCGTTACTCAAACACCGGCCGAACTGAAGGTCGAGCGGGCAACGACACGAAAGGCGAGTGCCAACCCGGGCGGCGGCGGTGGTGGCGGCCGCGGCGGTATGGGCGGCGGTGACGGGGCCACTACATATACGCTGGATGGAAAAGCCGTCAAATCTGAAATGCAGATGGGCGGCGGATCAATGCAGATGACGACGACCGCAAAGATCGACGACAAGGGCCTGAAGATCACACGGTCGATGGAAACGCAGATGGGAGCCCGTGAGACCACCGAAAAATGGTGGCTGAATGCCGATGGTACTCTGTCGATCGAATCATCACGGCCTAACCGCGATGGCGGAACCGATTCGACGACGCGAACCTACACCAAGAAGTCTTAGATCAGGACAAGTTTCCTGGACCTCGTGAGGGTGTCTGAAAAGTCTGAAAGTTTGAGCCAACAAGGCAAATTGAACGCGGATCAACCGGAATTGAGCGGATTTTTACGGATCTATCCGTTTTTATCCACTCGATCCGCCTGATTCGCGTTCAATTTGCCCCTATTCCGCAGTAGGTTAAAGTTTTCAGACATCCTCATTTTTTTAATCTTCGAACTGGAGCTCTTCTATTATCTCGTTCATGTATCGCTGACCAAGCTCCAGTTCTTCCGGCTTTAGCGAAACCGCCCCGACGACCGCGTGGCCGCCGCCGCCGTAGCGTTCGCAGATCTCGGCTATGTTGTGCGTGCGCGGCCGCGGCGCCCACGGGTTTGAACCGACTGATATCTTTGTCCGGAACGAGCTTTGACTCAAGGATACGACGTAGGTAACTTCCGGATGGAAGTAATATGGAATGAATTTGTTATAACCGTCAACGCCGGTACCGGTCAGGTCAAAGCTCACAACTCCGCGTTCCGCAACAGAGTGGTCCTTGATCAATTCGACCGTTTCCCAGTGCTGTTTCAGGATCGGCTCAAGCTTTGCCTGGATCTCTTCGCTCGACACGATCTCATCCAGCGGCTTTTCGGTGAGCATGCGGATGATCGTTTCAACAAATGCCGGGTCCTTTTCGCCCTCTATTACCTGCATCAGCTTTAGCGCGGATGACCGAAGCTCGACGCACTGGGCAGGCGATTCATACAGCGCCCCATCGATTATGTGGGCCCAATGGATCAGTTCGTCCATTGAGTGGTCCTCAAAATCGTACTTTTCTTTCGCGATCCGGGCGATGAATTCGGCACAGGACTTACTGGCCGTGTCGAGGAACTTCTTGCCGGAAGTGTCGGCTAGAAAATGCTGTTCATCCTCCGGCGATAGAAATGCGGACTGGTGATGATCGAACCACCAGGTCAGGCGGTCATCAGGGCAGTATTTGAAATCGACTATCGCGTTCTCATCACCGTCAAACTGTTCGCGATCAAAAGCATTTCCGGCACGGTGCATCGTTGGCGTGTACAGGACCTCGGCATCCGGATGAATCTTTGCCTTATAGAATTTGGTAAAAAATGCCGCGGAAGAGACACCGTCGAAACAGTTGCCGTGATAAAGTATCCTCAGTTTCATATAGCCGGATCCGAACGTACGGGCAAAACATATTAGGTTAGTTACCCAAACTCGCTTCGTCAAGTAGGCCGCAGACACACGCAGCGAGCTTGCGTAATAGTTTACCCCTGCCCAATTTGTGTATTTGCGCCGTGAATCTTCGAATGAATATCCGAAAAGCCCAAGAGAGCGACGCCCCGTCACTGGTCGATTTTAACCAGAAAATGGCGCTTGAGACCGAGGGTAAGCAGCTTGAGGATGCTGTTCTGGGGCCGGGTGTCAGGGCTGTGTTTTCAGACCCAGGAAAAGGATTCTACGTCGTCGCCGAGGACAACGGGGCGGTAGTGGGCGGATTGCTGGTCACCTTTGAATGGAGCGACTGGCGTAATAAATGGTTCTGGTGGATCCAAAGCGTCTACATCGTACCCGAGGCCCGCGGAAAGAGCATTTATAGCCGACTCTACGAGTTCGTCAAGGCCGAGGCCGCGAAACAAGGCGACGTATGCGGGTTCCGGCTATATGTTGAACGCGAAAATGCCCACGCTCAAAAGGTTTATGAAAAACTGGGAATGAGGAATTCGGTCTATTTTATGTACGAAGAGTAGGCTCGCGTTAGCGGGTGGAATAGCAAGTCAGAACCACCTCGCGTTAGCGGGTGGGTTCTTCCGCCGCGTTGAGCCAAGAACCCACCCGCTA
>CAUJFK010000084.1 GCA_963169175.1 Acidobacteriota bacterium
GTAGAAATATATCATCGAATATTGATTTAAGACCAACGGGCGTTCCATGAAGCCTCTGCCTTTGTTTTACAGTGACAAGTGGATAGTTCATAGTGAATGGTAAGCAATGAAAACCGCGATCGTTCATCACTCCATTTACCAGAAGCACGAGACCGGGCCCGGTCATCCTGAAACGCCGGAGCGGTACCGGACCGTCATTGAGGCGCTAAAGAACGATGAGCCGCTTTGGAATTCGATCACTGAAATAACGCCCGAAAAGGCGGCTCAGGGCGTCGTTCAGGCAGCCCACACGAAAGAACATTTCAAGCGGGTAGAAAATGCGGTCGCAAACGGACTCGATCGGCTGGATTCGGATACGGTCATCTCAATGGCCTCATTTGACGCGGCGCTGTATGCCGCAGGTGGAGCAATAACGGCCGTCGATGCCATAATGCAGGGCGAGGCGGATAATGCCTTTGTTGCAGCACGGCCGCCCGGACATCACGCGACCGCTGAACACGCGATGGGATTTTGCCTTTTTAACAACGTCGCGATCGCGTCGCGGTATGCCCAGAACAAATATAAAGAGATCAACCGGGTTGCGATCATTGATTGGGATGTTCATCACGGCAATGGGACGCAAGGTATTTTTTACAGTGATCCGAGCGTTTATTTTTTTTCCATGCATCAGTACCCGTGGTATCCGGGCACAGGTTCGCGGGGCGAAACCGGACAGGGAAAAGGGCTCGGCACAACCCTGAACATTCCCATGAAGGCCTTCACAAAAGCCCGCGATCAGCGGACAACTTTTGAATCCGCGATCGAGGAAATGGCGTCTAAGGCCACGCCCGACATCATTTTTATCTCCGCCGGGTTTGATGCTCATTTGACCGATCCTCTTGGCCAACTACAGTTGGAAGACGCTGACTTTGCGGCACTGACGCGCGTGGTAAAAGACTGGGCGGCCGAGGCCTGCGCGGGCCGTATCGTATCGTGCCTTGAGGGCGGCTACAACCTTCAGACACTCGGCGAAACTGTGCGAAGCCATGTAGCGGAACTTTCCCGTGCGAAAGCCGCCTAACATTTTCGCGGCCTTGTATGTTAGAATCTCTCCACCCCGACCGCAATCATAAGGAGACGCCATGCCGGACATTGAAACGACCTGCGTTCAGTGCAGGGAAACTTTCCTCTTTACCGAAAAGGACCAGGAGATCTTTTACCAGCGGAACATGATGCCTCCGCAGCGGTGCGCAAAGTGCCGCTCAAAAAAGGCGGCCGCCAGGGCTGATGCTCCAACGCGGTTCGAGATCGTGTGCGACCACTGCGGCAAGCACGACCAGGTCCCGTTCCAGCCCAAGGTAGGCCGGTCGGTGCTTTGCCGTGAATGTCATGAGGCAAGCCGCTCAAGAGCAAAGTTTGCCTAAGATCTGTTCCTGCGACACTCAATTAGTAACCTTTATTTACCCGATGCTCGCCCACGCGTGACGATCCGGACGCTCCCTGACTATGTCATTTGAGACCGTTGAATATTCGATCGAAAACAACGTCGCCATCGTCAAAATGGATCGGCCTGATGCGTTGAACGCGCTTTCGATACAGCTTTGCCTTGACCTGCGCTCGGCATTCGAACGGGTTTTTGCCGACGATGCACGCGCCGTCATCCTCACAGGCTCAGGCCGCGCGTTCTGTTCGGGCGGGGATCTCCGCGAAATGCGGTCGATGTGGGAAAAGGAAGGCCGCATTGAAGCGTTTCTAGAGGAACCGCTGAAGGCCCTGCATGACGTTATACTTCTGATCCGCGAAGCGCCGATACCTTTTATTGCCGCGGTCAACGGGATTTGTGCCGGAGCGGGAACAAATTTTGCCCTCGCGTGCGATATTGTTTTCGCGAGCGGCGATGCGGTATTTAATGAAGCATTTGTTCGCATCGGCCTCTCACCCGATTGCGGCGGGACGTACTTTCTTCCAAGAGCGATCGGCGAAAAGCTTGCGGCCGAATTGTTTATGACGGGCGAGAGCGTTTCAGCAGAAAGGGCGGCGCAGTTTGGGATGATAAACCGCGTGGTGGACGCCGAAAACCTGATGACCGAAGCGCTGGAAACGGCCGAGAAACTTGCCGCAGGACCGACCGGTGCCATCGGCCGCATAAAGAAAATGCTCAATGCGTCATTCGCGAACGACCTGCGTTCACAACTCGCTCTGGAGCACCAGTGCCAGATCGAATCCGGCCGCTCGGCCGATTTCAAGGAAGGTGTTGCCGCCTTTTTTGAAAAACGTACTCCTAATTTCTCCGGTAAATAGTCCGTTCGAAGTGTCGTTCTCCTGAATGGCGAAACCGAAGGCGCGAACCACGAACCGCACAAAACGAGAGGCACGAAGCCTGCACGAAATCAAGCGATCATCTGCGTAAACTGGCTCTAAAAAACTAATGAACTGTAACAATTGGGAGCAAGTACTTTGTGCTCTTTGTGTCCTCAACTTCGCACCCTTTGTGTTTAGAACCCGTTAACACAAAGGGCACAAAGGGCAGACACAAAGTTCACAAATAAATGAAATTCGCTTGTAAATTATTGGTCACAGACCGCCAAGCTCGAAAATAGTCACTCGCGTTTGACAATCTTTACGCCTTTCGTTTTAATATGTAACTGCAAATGAAATTCATTTTCAATAGTACTGATCGTCAATAACCCATCTCACGCACGCGAAGAGAATGAGAAAATTTCGAAAGGTAATATTCTGGATCCATCTGGTGTCGGCTCTGTTTGCCGGCGTGATCATATTCGTCATGTCCGTGACGGGAGCGTTGCTTGCGTTTGAAAGGCAGACGATCGAATTCTCTGAGCGGGACGCCCGATATGTTGTACAGCCTTCCGGTGCCGAGAGGCTTTCGCCGCAGGAGATGCTCGAACGATTCCGGTCGGAGCGGCCCGACGCCAAACCGGCTTCCCTCTCGATGAGCAGCTCGCCTGACGAGGCCTGGGCGATCAGCCTGGGACGCGAAGGCACAGTCTTCGTCGATCCATATACCGGCACAATAACCGGCGAAAGCAACAAGGCCGTTCGCGGGGCAATGTCCACGCTGCGTGAGTGGCATCGTTACCTTGCTATGTCAGGCGATCAGCGGCCGATCGGGAAAGCTCTAACCGGTGCGGCAAATCTTATATTTGTATTGCTGGCGATCTCGGGCCTGTACATCTGGCTTCCCCGCATATTGACCTGGAAGCGGGTCAAGCCGGTGATATGGTTTCGCGGCGGCTTACGCGGAAAACCGCGAAATTTTAATTGGCACAACGTTATCGGATTCTGGACATCGCTGGCGCTGGTCGTCTTTACACTGACGGCAACGGTGATGTCTTATCAGTGGGCGAACGATCTGCTATACACGCTGACCGGCAACGAAGCTCCTTCGTCGCAGAGTCGCCCGCCCGGCGGTACGCAAAAGGAAGAAAGGCATTATGCATACCCGGAAAACCTAAATGCTCTTTGGCTTTCGGCTGAACAACAGTCGCCGACGTGGAAGTCGATAAGCCTGCGGCTTCCGATAGAAAATAACTCCGCCGCATTTACTATCGACGAAGGAATTTATTGGAATATCTTCGGCCGATCATCGCTGACACTCGACGCAACAACGGCCGCCGTGTCGAAATGGGACCCGTACAGCCAAAGAAACGGCGGACAGCAGCTTCGATCGTGGTTCCGGTTTCTCCACACGGGTGAGTCACTCGGCTTGACCGGGCAGATCATTGGACTTATCGCCTGCATCGGCGGTGCATTTCTCGTCTGGACAGGATTTTCGTTGTCATTCAGGCGATTTGCAAAATGGGTCCGCAAGCGCCGCGCGGCTGCGGCGGTCTATGGCCGCGAAGCTGAGATCTAAGGTTGTCCCGGTCTTGAAGCAACGGCACAGTCCTTCTTTTTTTATCTGATCATACCAACCTCGAACTTCTTTCCTTCGTTAACCGTAAAACGTAAGTTACCCTAACTTCGGCACCCTGACCCTGGGGTGCCAAATATCTTTTTCGACTTGCTGCGTTGATGCAGCAAAACAAGTCGGGCCTGGTACACGATGGAATCGACCACTTACGGACAGCTACTGAAAGAGAACCGCAACTTCCGCAATCTTCTGGCGGGACAATTCATCTCTGAGCTTGGGAATTGGTTCAATTTTATCGCAAGCCTAGGGCTTGTTCGTCTTGTGTCCGACGCCTCACCGATGGCGGCGGGCGTGCTTTTCGTTTGCCGGCTGATGCCTTTTGCCATCTTTTCGCCGATCGCGGGAACATTTGTTGACAGGTTCTCGCGACGGCAGGTGATGATAATCACCGATCTGGCACGCGTTGCGGTCGCGTTGATGTTCCTGCTTGTTACGGACGCGGGCGATCTTTGGATCGCATATCTGGCCACGATCTTTCTATCGACATTCGGAGCATTTTTTGACGGAGCGAAGAACGCGGCAACGCCGAACCTGACCGGCAAGGAAGGATTGCTGGCGGGCACGGCACTGATGTTCTCGACGCGTTTTCTGTTGATGGCGATCGGGTCGGCTTTGGGTGGCTGGGCCGCCGCTATTTTTGGCTACGAGGTGGCTTTTATTATCAATGCCGCCTCGTTTCTCGCGTCGGCGTACACTGTTTGGCTGATACCTGAAGATGCCGTTCGCGAACAGGAGACAGTGAACCGGGCGGGACAGGAATCGTTCTTAACGGAGTTGCGACAAGGCCTCCATTATGCGGCAACGAATCATTTTGCATTGACGATCATTCTGATGAACGTCATCTGGGCGGTTGGCGGCGGGGCGATCAATATTGTTTTTGAGCGAATGGGCGGCGTCATTTTCGCGGAGACCGAAGGCTGGAATCCCGACGTGGCGGTCGCTCTGCTTTGGACGGCAAGCGGTTTCGGGCTGTTTTTGGGAATGATGATCGCACATCGAACGTCGATCCATCTTGACCGTCGGGGCAGCCACTATAAATTCATCGGGTGGACATTGCTGATCCACGGTGTGCTGTTTGCTTGTGCGGGCGTTGTCCCGAGCCTTTGGCTGTTCATGTTCTTCGCCTTTATCTCGCGAGTGATCATTGGAGTTGAATATGCCGTGCAGGAAACACTCTTTCAACGCAGTTTGCCCGACTACATCCGCGGGCGTATTTCCACACTCGAACGCGGAGCGGAGTTGACGATGTTTGGCCTGTCTAGCTGGGTAAGCAGTCTGATGATCTACGAGGTTTCGGCACAAGTGCTCACCATCTTATCCGGCCTTCTGTCTGGCTCCGCCGGGATCGTGTGGTGAATTCGCGATTGTCAGAACCGGGAGCGGTAGCGACTGGGTTCCTATCTTCCGGCACGTCCAAGAACCCGGTCGCTACCGCTTCCGGCTCTGACCTAGGCTGTGATGATAACGGCGCGGGTGCCGGTTAGTTCTGAGAAATCTTTTGTATAAATAGTTTCGACGCGGCGAATATTGCTGATAACGTTGGCGATCTCCTGCGTTGACACAAGGCCGCCTTCAACGTGGGCGATGGCCCAGGTTTTTATATGCGTCGCAATGGTGAGGGCGTCGCTAAGGACCTTTAGATACTGCGATTTTGTTTCGACCGGAGCGCCCAGTTTTCCGTGTCGGGCAGATTCAAATTCCGGCCAGAAATCGTCGCCGCCGCGGAGCCATTCTTCGCGCCAGACAGCCTTATCCGGCGATGCGGTCCGGCCTCCGCTACCCGCAACCGGCAACCGGAGGAACATCAGGTCCGCGGGGCTTTCCGCAATAAAATCCTCGGCGCCTTTGTTTTGACAGACGTTGTTCTGGCCATTGTTAAATGGTTCAGGCGAGGTCAGCCACAGACGCCGGAACACATTAGAAAGCGGCTGACGCAGATCGCGGGTATCCTCGGTGAACGACAGAGCATAGTCACCAACCGACATCACCAGGCTTGCGGCCGACGCAAACGCAAACGGTGATTGCAGCTTATCCAAATTCCTTCTGATGTTGTCGAACCACCACGCATCGGTTTCGCTGAACCAATTTCGCAACGCTGGATTTCGAAGCTGATTGCCCGGAACGTACACATCTTCCAGGGCATGATTCACATCCGCCTCGGTCAAATGTTCACCATTGTTCTGAATTGCGGCAAGAGCGCGGGTCCATGAAGATTGGAGCCGATCGTTCGATAAGACACGCGCTTCGGCGCGTTTGAGGTAAGTTCCGAGCCGCGGACTGCCGGTGAACGGCATCGCTACCGATTTGAATTCGAGCCTTCGGAGCACGTTCAGCTCGAACGCCAACCATGTGCGTGGAGTGAAGATGGATTGCTTATTCATTTGGGAATTCAGAACGTTCGGGCAACATCGCGGGTTCAGTTTCGGGCGGCGGTGAAGCAGTCCCCGCATCCGGCAGCTGACCTTCAAAAAGAACCTCGTTTTCCGGGGCCTCGATCAACTGCTCGGCCGCCTTTGCCGGTTCG
>CAUJFK010000085.1 GCA_963169175.1 Acidobacteriota bacterium
AGGACTATCTCTGGGCCTATGGGGGCAAATCTCTGCATGAGCAATCACATGGCGAATCGTTCATGGCGACGATGACGAACAAGCTGCGCGGCGCCGGCATTTATCTGTTTGACGAACCGGAGGCCGCATTGTCGCCTTCGCGTCAACTTTCGGCTCTGGCTGTTTTTCGAAAGCTGGTCGATCTCGAATCGCAGCTTATCATCGCAACACATTCCCCGATTCTAATGGCATACCCGGATGCCCTGATCTATAACTTTTCCGACGATGGTATTTCTCCGATCGCCTATGAGGAAACCGAGCATTATACGATCACGAGAGATTTTCTCAATAGGCCGGAAAAGATGCTTGGCTATTTGTTTGAAGAAGCAGATACTGACTCGGTTTGAACGGTATGCGCCGGAATCCAAATTTTCTATAGACGCCGCCCTTTGGGGACTTACCAACTTCTTCGAACGCCGCGTCTCGGCATATCAGATTGCAGTCGCTGGCGAAGTGAGTTTCAGCGAGGCGTTTTAGAGAAAGTGTAAAGTGTCAGATGAGAGTCGCTCCATCAAGGCGGGCAAATTTTGCGTCAAATGTTCCTACCGGAGTATGGCCGAGTTTGCGGGCAATGGACAGAATAAGACAGTCTGAGAAGTTAACGCCCTTATGGCCGCGGAATAGCGACAGCGCATCAGAAACCGATTCACGGTCTTGAATTGTCAGCAACCGATTAGAAAGCAACGTCTCGACGGCCCGCATCAGCGAATCCCGATCCATTTGGTAAAAGGAAGCAAGCACCCAAAGAGTTTCGGCGAGGACTAAATGGGATACCCATGCTCCTGCTCCGATAAAGTTTTTGGCTCGTCTTGTTTGCTTCGGATCGTCAGCGACAATAAGCCGCACCAAAAGGTTCGTATCAACGGCGTTCATGTTTTTTTCGCATATAGCTTACGATGGCGCTATCCATTTCTTCGACACTGATCGGCTTCGGCGGGCCGTTAGGAAACACATTGCGGTGAAGATCGTCCAAATCGTATTCAGCAGCGCGCCTTACTGTTACCGACGCGCCGTCCGGATCATCTTCCCATTCGATCACAGAGCCGGGGCCTAGCCCGAGCTTTTTTCTGATCGGTGCCGGCACCGAAATCTGTCCTTGTGCTGTTATCTTTGAGCGAATCGTTTTCACATTTCAATTGTAACCACATTACCCAGGTAATGCAACACTACGAATTGACTCACCCTAAATTTTGATGAAGTGGATTCGTTGCCTAAAGTAAGAACTCTCTGCGCGTTGGAGCTTAGAGTATATTAAACAACTCGCCTTGTCCCGATTCATCGAGTTTCCATTGATCGTCGCCGGTTTTGACGGCTATTGTTTCGAGGACGTTTAGGATTGTTTGCTTTTCAGGCGTTTTGCCGTTTTTTAGGAGCGGCATTATTTCGAGATAAATGTCGTCGATATGCGGGTATTTTCCTTCGCGGGCGAGGCGACGCATCATTGAGACGATGTAGTACTTTATTCGCACTTCGACAGGGATGTTGGCTCTGAACTTTTCCTCTTTCTTCAGATTGTACTTCTGCGTTTCCTTGTCGAAGTCGAAGTTGCCGGCGAGAAACGGCGTCAGGTCTTTATATTTCTTTGCGACGAGATCGAGGATGTTTAGTTCCATAAACTTGATCACAATGTCGTCGTTGATTTCTTCTACCGTCGCTAGATCAAATTTCTTCAAGTAGTTCTTTCCATCGTTGACGGTTTTTAGGTTGAGTGTTAAATTTGTTGAGCTGCAGGCCAACATTGTCGAGGAAGTGTTTGCGGCCGGTCTCGCCAGTTAGAGCCAGCCCCACCCGAATCAATTCGTCGATTGAAATCTGATAAAGACTGGTTCCCGAGGCCCAGGTCTTTTCAAAAAGTTCAGTTATCTCGGCCCGGTCGGAAGTACTAACGCGTGGCGAATTAAAAAGAAAATCTTGGATGGAAACCTTTCGTGCTTTTAGCACGGCGCTCTTAACATCAGTTAGAGTTAGACTCCGCTCCTTTACCTCGATTGCAAGTCTTAGTTTACCGTCCGCGTCGAGGCATTCAATATCGCCCGCCGAACCGGTTGAAACGTCAGTGGCGTTGATGACGTAACGCCGGACATCTGAGTAAAGCCCGAAAAATTTGCCGAGAGTCGTAAACAAAGCCGCAGCGACCGATAGCCCTCGATCTCCGCCGCTCGATTCGGCCAGAAACTTGCTGACAATCGATTGTGCCTGTTCAAGGCTGATTCGTTCGGGGACAAAATACTCGAAAGTGCTTTCAGACAGCTTCCGCTTGACGCTACGTAAAACGAACATCAGGGCGATCATCGTGTTATCCGGATTGCCCGCTGATTCAATGTCGGCCAGTAAATTGTAAAGGAGGGTCCATTCCTCCTTGTTCTTTGCCTTACCGGTAGGAAGCTCAAGACGAGGCTTGCGAAGGGGCAAGCTGACGTACGGGTCGGCACTGGTTCCCAGCACGTTTTGGTTTGCCATTACCCAGGGAACAATCACTTTCGCGGCAAATCCACGCGGATCCCACATCGATTCTGAATCGCCAGCACCTTTCTGCAAACATAGACAATCGAGCTTAGGATCGACTAGTTTGCCCAAGAGTTGGGTCGGCAAGCAAAACCTAATTGAAACCGAGTTAGAATCGATTAAGCGATCAAAGTCCGGGTTCAGCGTAAAACCCTCGTCTGTCAGGACGTGAGACCAAAGGCTGTTCAAAAGATCGCGACCCTTCTCGACGCTAGGAGAAACAGTTTTCTTAGCCATCTGCCTCCGAAGTCGGTGTGAAATTTACCCAGAGCGATTCCTGTCGAAAGCCCTTGGACGAGTTACATAGTTTTGCAGGGGCGTCGATTCGGTTCCAATCCTTAAACAATTCGTCGTAAAGCTGTGTTCTATAACCGGAGATCACCGCACGTCCTTTAATATTTCTCAAAATCTCCCCGAGCTGGATATGATCCCAATTCGTCATTTCGTTTCCATAGGCGTTGCTGTCGCCGCGACTCTCATGTACGTAAGGCGGATCAAGGTAAAAGAGCGTTTTGTCGTCGTCATACCGCGAAATAAGTTCTAAGGCGGGAACATTCTCGATCTGTACTCGGAGCAGTCTTTGAGCGATTTCGGGCAGCCCGTCTACCGCTCCAAGCCAGCGTGAAACTGCTCCAGCCATTCCGGCTCGCGAAGTTAGTACGCAATGCGCCCATCGACCCTCGCTGCTGGTCTGGGCCAACCCTGTTCTCGTCTGACGCGCACGCACATAAAATCTACGAGCTCTTTCAATTTGTGAAAGGTCTGGGGCGGGCGTGCAAGCTTTTACCAATTCTTCCCTCGAAAAAGGCGTTAGCCCCACGTGTCTAATCAGTTCGCCAGCGTCATTTCTCAGTACCTCAAAGAAATTTACGAGTTCTGAATCAAGATCATTGTAGGTTTCCAACGGTGCTGGCTTTCGATTGATCAACACCGCTGCCGAACCGCCAAACACGTCGCAGAAATGAGTTTCGCCGTTCGGTAAATTTGGCAGGATGAAATCGAGATGCGAGTATTTGCCGCCGTACCAACCAAAAGCAATCATCTTTTTGCGGCGCTTGCTCGCATTTCCGACAATTCTGCGATTATTGACTGTTGATTCCATTGTTACGTTTCGATCTTAATCCTTAATACTTAATCTCACAATGCCAGCGGCAACATCCGCAAACCGTCGATCTCGGACAGCGAAAAATAGAGAACGGTGTCTTCCTTGTTGACTCGAAAGAGAGCAAACTCGCGTCCATTGCAGAGGGCGAAGTATGGAACGTTGATTTCGGGATGAATAGCGTAGAAGAAAGCTTGTTCGCGATTCTTCCCGGTGGTTATCGCTTCGTCCGGTCCTTTTGCATCGAGTACCCACGCGAACTTGCCATCAACCTGGAATAAATAGTCGGGAAAGTTTGTGAGAGCAACTTCCTTAGCACCAACCGTCACGAACGGATGCCGCAGCTTTTTGCTGCGAATGATCTTGTTCTCGCCATGTGCGGAATAACCAAGTGCTTTTAGAATCGGAAGGACCAATTCTTCTCGGACAGAATCTTCCTTAAAGTCCGCCGACCTTAACAAATCAAAATCAAAATCCGCGAAGAGATGTTCCATAAGGCGTTTTGGTTGATGCTGTGAAATTCTGAAAGGCGCGACCAATGATAACAAAAAAGGCCACACACACGGCGCAGCCAAAATCAGATATCACGGAAGAAATGTAAATTATTTGGCTATGTCACCGAACGCTTCTGATTCGGAGACCTCGTAGTGGCAGCACGTTGTTTCACCGGCCTGGCCGGGGCGACGAAGGTTAGGACGCGGCTTGGGTTTGTTTCCATAATTGTTTTTATCACCTCGTCGCTGACGCCTTTGGCTTTTAGGCCGGGGAGGATGATCTCGTGGATGTAGGTGTAGCCGCCGCCGCCGTTTTCTTTTAGTTGGGGCTGGATGCATACGTCGTGCGAGAGGATGATCTGGGCGGCGTGGCCGGCCTGGATCATCGCGTAAACGCTGTCGATAACGCGCTGGTCATTTGCCTTTGGAAGCGGTGCCTGGCCCATGAAATCCCATTCGACATATGCACCGCGCTTGAAGATGGCATCCATCGTTTTCACGTCTCTGCCACCTGTGTGCGACATCACGACGCGATGCAGATCGACGCCTTCGGATTCGATGATGTCGAGCACTTTCATCATTTCGTCGAGCGGTTCGAAATTGTGAATGGACATCGGAGCGCCGGTGATGCGTGCCGCTCGAGCACTTGCTCGAATACTTTTAAGCTCATTCTCGGTCAGCGGTTTTCCGACCACCCCGACCTCACCGATAATGCCAGCGCGAATTTCCGTGCCCTGTGCCCCGACAACAACGTCGCGGACAATGATCTCGGTCATTTGCTCGACGGTCAGCCTGTCCATATCCGGCGGATGGAGCGATTTCATATAAAACCCTGCGCCCATAACAACATTCAAGCCCGAGACGCGAGAGATCATCTCCAAGGCAAACGGATCGCGCGTTAACCCAAATGAGGACACATCGACGATAGTTCCTCCGCCGATATTTTTGAAATCCATGATCGCGCCAAGTGACTGGTCAAATGAGGTCAGTCCGCGGCGTTTTTTGGGGTCCTTAGGCGGCGGTTCTATCACGTTGATATTGGTCGGTGCGGGAAACATCGGCGGCGGTTTCTTAAAATCGATAAAGATATGCTCGTGCATGAGCGTTTGCCCGAGCTTTGCCGGGTCAACCGGCCCCAAAACCGTAAGCGCCCTGCCCGCAAGATTCGGTATCTTTGGCATCTTCTGCCCAGCTACTGGCAAAACAAGTTCAGCTGCCATCGTTGCGAGGCAGAGCGCTACCGCAAGAAGTCTTTTCATTTTCATCCTTATCGTTTAGTTCAAGCGACGAATGATG
>CAUJFK010000086.1 GCA_963169175.1 Acidobacteriota bacterium
AGCCAAAGCTCCTCACATATTACCAGAAGTATGATCAGCTGCCGGCCGGCCAGCTTCAGCCACAGATAATCGCACATAGAGAGCTGCGTGACGTATATTCCGAGCGCCAGCTACAGTAAGTTATGGAGGATTTCTGGCAAAACCATTTTAACGTCTTTGCCGGGAAGGCCGCGGTGCGGTGGTATATCCCAAGTTATGAACGCGATGTGATTCGGAAAAACGCCCTTGGCAATTTTCGCGACCTGCTTCTAGGTACTGCCCAGCACCCCGCGATGTTGTTCTATTTGGATAATTTTGAATCGGTAGCGCCGAATGCCCAGGCCGCGAATGCCCGGCCCGGACAGCTTCAGCGGCTGGTCCAGGAGGGCGGCCTTACGCCTCGCGTCCGCGAGCAGATGAAGCGGCAGCAAGGCCTGACCGACGCCGAGATCGACCAACGCATCGCGCGGATAAAGACGGGAGCGCAGAATCAACAGAACCGTGCCAAACGCGGCCTGAATGAGAACTATGCCCGCGAACTGATGGAACTGCACACGATGGGTGTCGATTCCGGCTATTCACAGAAGGATATCGTCGAAGTTGCTCGTGCGTTTACCGGATGGACGATCGCGGACCCGCGTGGCTATCGGCGTATCGCGGCCGATGAGATCAAGGGAACCGAAGGCCAACGCCTGGCCCGCCTGCAGCGAATGCCGGGTGTGCCGGATAATATAGAAAGCGGCCAGTTCTATTTTAATGAACGCTGG
Organism: Acidobacteriota bacterium; assembly: GCA_963169175.1. Classification (GTDB taxonomy): domain Bacteria; phylum Acidobacteriota; class Blastocatellia; order Pyrinomonadales; family Pyrinomonadaceae; genus OLB17. The sequence goes on from CAUJFK010000086.1 coordinate 747, forward strand.
CACGACAATGGGCCGAAGACCATACTCGGCCAAAAGGTTGATGAAGGCGGGATAAAGGATGGGCTAAAAGTGATCGACATTCTCGTAAAAAGCCCCGCGACCGCTAAATTCATTGCCCGCAAGCTTTGCGTCAAGTTTGTCAACGATAACCCTGACGAGGCGATAGTGAATCGGGTCGCAGCGGCGTTCAGCAGATCGAACGGTGACATAAGGACAACGCTTCGTGCGATCTTCACCGACAAGGAATTCTTCGCACCTGAAAATTACCGGGCCAAGATAAAGACGCCGTTTGAACTGGCGGTTTCCGCCATCCGCACCATCGGCGCGGATACGACCGCAAGCCCGGCCGTTGTTGCGATGCTGAACAAGCTTGGCGAAGTTCCGTACGGCTATCAGGCGCCGACGGGTTACCCGGACACTGCCGAGGATTGGGTGAACACCGGGGCATTGTTGGAAAGGCTCAACTTCACTATGGCGCTTGCCGCAAATCAGATCCCGGGCACACGCGTTGACCTCAAGCGGTTCGATGCTCCGGATAAGGCAGCGGTGTTGAACAAGGCGATCGCGGTCGTACTCGATAATGATATCTCGCCCGCGACCCGAGCAACATTATTGAAACAGGTAGAACAGCCGCTGCCCGAGGTCAAGGCCCCGCCTGAAGTTGATGACGAGGCAGGTGAACCGGTGACAAGGCGTCCCGCGGGCCAGCGTGGTGGACAAAACCGACAGGCCCGGCTTCTGGCCCCAACGGGAAACCCTGAGGTCTTTAAGGTTGTAAGTTTGGTGCTCGGAACGCCCGAGTTCCAGCGCCAATGACCAAGGCGGGAGGCTGTCTCAAAACCCTAAAAAACCTGCGAAGAAGCGGAATATCTGTAGCCCCATGTGAAGCGAAGCGAAACGTGGGGTTAATCGTGCCAAAATCTCAAAGCCCGTGTAACGGGCGGCAGATTTTCGCTAAATTATTGAGAGCAATAGATGTAACATGCCTCTCTGTCGCCCACTACGTGGGCTAGAGTCTCGTTTTCATCCTAACCACGGGTTTCGCTTTGCTTCACCCGTGGCTACCTCTCTGCCACTGCTCCGCAGTTTAAGAAAGTCTTGACACAGCCTCTCACGCGCGGGCTTCTGCAAAATCTATACCCGCTCTGTGTGCTTTGCGTCTTCCCTTTGTGCTCTTTGTGTTTGGCGGTCTTTTTGGCCGCAAGCAATTGTCGGAGGCCGCGAAGAATACAAAGTGAACCGAAATGACTTTCGCAGTGGAATGTGGTTTTATTCTTGTTTTACGTTCCGGCCTTAGCGAAGATGACCATTCTACGAGACCTTCTGCGCAAGGTGCCATTTCCGATCAAGTTCCGCGTTGCTAAACTCGTCTTTCGGCTCGGCTTTCCTGTTCTCAAACGGTTTGACTGGTTGAACGAACTGGCAACTCCGCCGGAAACGGTCTCATGGCTGGCCGCGGCGAAGGACCGCGATATTGAAATACTGGTTGTCCTTGACCGCCTGCCGCTGCCGGCAAAGGATGCGGCACGCGTAAGAATGCTGGCGATCTTGAAGATCCTCACGCAATTTGCGGGTGTAACGCTGATACCGCTTTACCATCGCTTCGGGAATTCAAAATATGAGAATGCGGTTAGAGGCCTCGGGATTGAGATCGTTGGCGTATTCGACCTCGAAACGGCCTTGCGCGGCCGTCATTTTGACATCGCGTTGATCAGCTATCCGCACGTTGCCGACTATATGATGCCGATGATAAGACGCGAATTTCCTGAGGCGAAGGCCATTTTCGATACGGTCGATGTTCAGTTCATACGGCTTCGACGTGAGGCCGAGGTCAAAGATAGCCGCCTTATCGGCCGTGAAGCTGAAAAGATCAGGCTCATCGAAACACGGCTTGCGAACTCCGCCGATCAAACATGGTGCGTCACCGCGGATGACCGGGAATTTCTGCTGGCGGAAGCTCGGTCGGCCAACATTAAAGTTGTGCCGAATATCCATGCTGGCCACGGCCGCGGCCCGGTATTTGAAGAGCGAAGCGGCCTTCTGTTCATTGGAAACTTCGAGCATCGCCCGAATGTTGACGCGGTAAACTGGCTGCTTGATGAGATACTGCCGCTTGCAGGCGACGAGGGTCGCCAGATCAAACTGCATCTTGTGGGCGGCGGCGTTCCGGCAGCGATGGCCGCACGCCGGTCAGAAAATATTATCCTGCACGGATTCGCCGAGAACGTGGAACCGTTTTACACGGAATGCCGCCTGGTGGTCGCCCCACTGCGGTTTGGCGGCGGTATGAAGGGCAAGATCGGCGAGGCAATGTCATTTGGAGTGCCGGTTGTGACAACGCCGATAGGAGCCGAAGGGTTTGGGTTGATCGATGGGCGGGAAGCCTTGATCGCGGACGCCGCCGCCGCCTTTGCCGCAAATATCATGCGCGCTTATCATAGTAAGGAAATGTGGCAGACACTTTCAGATAACGGGCTTGCCTATATCGACGCGAACCTTTCGCCCAAAATGGCCGAAATGCATATTCGTGAAGCTTTCGACGCATTACTGCCAGGCCGCGGCATCTCCCAACGGTGAATCGATCTATCTCAACTGAAAACTCCGATCCTGGGCGGCGGGAACTGAACGGCACAGGCGTGGCCGAGCGGCCGATAACGGTCATGCGCCCGCCGGGAACACGGCTGGGCATTGATTGGCCCGAGATATGGCGATATCGCGAACTGCTTTATTTTCTTGCTGTTCGGGACATTAAGGTGCGGTACAAACAAACGGCCATCGGCATTGCGTGGGCGGTGCTTCAGCCGGTTGTCTCCACCGCCATCCTGTCGGTCCTTTTCAGCGCCTTTGCGCGTTTTGACACTCGTTCGGTGCCCTATCCGGTATTTGCTTTGGCTGGCCTGCTGATATGGCTGTTCTGTCATTCGTCGATCACGATGTCGAGCAACAGCTTTATCGGCAATACGAATTTGGTCACCAAGGTATATTTCCCGCGATTGATAATGCCGGTTGCTGCAACGCTTGCGTGCGTGCTCGACCTGTTGATAGGTGCGGTCATTCTCGCTGGAGTGATGTTCTATTATGGTACCGATCTCACCTGGCAGTTGGCGGCCGCACCCGTTTTCTTCCTGCTGGCATTTGTCCTGGCCGCCTCGGTCGGGACGCTTTTTTCGGCGTTGAATGTTCGATACCGCGATGTTCAATTTGCGCTGCCGTTCATTCTGCAGATCTGGATGCTTGCGTCACCAGTGTTCTATCCGACAACGCTTTTGCCCGAGAAGTGGAGGGCGATCTTTGCTTTAAATCCGCTGACCGGAATTCTTGAAGGCTTTCGAAGTTCGCTGTTTGGAACGGCGTTCGAGTGGAAATTGATCGCGATCTCGTGCGTTTCGCTTTTGGCCTTAACGGCATTATCGCTTTTGGTCTTTCGAAAAATGGAGGACGATTTTGCAGATATGATCTGACAGCGTTATGAACGTGATAACCGTCAACAACCTGTCAAAACGCTATTTCCTCGGCGACAAGCCGGCAAATTCTCTGCGCGATACGATCGCCGGAATGATCAAATTCGCTGTGTCGAAGCGCCCGCCGACCGAGCTGTGGGCGTTGCGCGATGTTGACTTTACCGTTCACGACGGCGAGACGCTTGGCATCATCGGCCGAAACGGGGCGGGAAAATCTACGCTGCTCAAAATTCTATCGCGCATTACCAAACCTACGCACGGGACCGCCGAGATACGCGGGCGTGTCGGCAGCCTTCTTGAGATCGGTACAGGGTTTCACAGCGAACTGACCGGACGTGAGAATGTGTATATGAACGGCGCCGTGCTCGGGATGCGGCGGCCCGAGATAAAACGAAAGTTTGACGAGATAGTTGCATTTTCAGAAGTAGAAAAGTTTCTCGACACGCCCGTAAAGCATTATTCAAGCGGGATGTATATGCGGCTTGCGTTTGCGGTGGCAGCCCATCTTGAACCGGAGATCTTGATCGTCGATGAAGTGCTGGCAGTTGGCGACGCCGAGTTTCAGAAAAAGTGCCTGGGTAAAATGGGCGAAGTCACAAAAGAAGGCAGGACCGTTATCTTTGTCAGTCATCAAATGGGGTCTGTCGCGCAGCTTTGCCAGCGGTCGCTGCTGCTCGATAAAGGCTCTTTGATCATGGAAGGCCCGTCGCCGGCGGTCATCGAACATTACATCAGCCACGGAAAAGAGAAGCATGCCTCCTACACGGCCGATGCGGCGGCGGTTCAGCGCGAGATCTTTGTTCGAAGTGCAACGGTCACCGACGACGCCGGCAGGGAATGTGACGCCTTTCGTCATGACGAGGCGATGACGGTCAGGGCCGAGTGCGGTGTCAACCACCTCTTGCGCGGTACGGAACTTCGAATGGTCATTAGGGACAGGCGCGGGATCACCGTCTTTACGGCGGATGCGGAACTTGGTTCGTTGAGTGATAAGACCGAGAATTTTGCCGCGGAATTCGGCATACCGGCCAATTTTCTCCGGCCGAACAGCTATTCGGTCACGCTTGCGCTTTTTGTTCCGCACCAGCATATTTTTGAGCTGCTTGAGGATGTCGCGTTCTTTTCGGTCTTTGACGGCGGAACGAAATACGCGCAAAGCGAGGGAATGGACTACGGTGTAGTATTTTCTCCGTGTACTACCTCGGTGCGGCAGATCGATTGATCGATTTTTTATGGCGAAGCGAAAGCTAAAAGGCCTTTTCATTAACAACGTAAAGGCGCAGTGCAGTATTTACGAATCCGGAAAGATGGTCTATGACTGCCTTGCCCCGTCGGAGAAGTATGCGCTGGATTATGTTGAGATCACCCGCACGTCGCTTGAGCTTCCGGCGGGTTATGATTTCTATTTCTTTAACCATCATTTCGAACGATGGTATTGGCTCGACACAGCCAGGATAAAGAGCATTGTGCCCGGTGTGGTTATGACGTTGGTCCTGGAAGTATCGCCGAACGATCCGTTCGTTTACTGTTCGCCGAACGATTTCGATGCTTACATTGTGGTCGATCCGACGCTTAAGATGCGCAAGCAAGGTGTTTACGCCTTTCCACGTCCGCTCGAGACAGCGCGCGGGCCGGCCGTGTTGCCGGACCATGACATCCCGGTCATCGGCAGCTTTGGCTTCGGCACGCCCGGAAAGGGATTTGAACACGTTGTTGATGCTGTCAATAGCGAATTTGACAGGGCGATCGTAAGGCTAAATATTCCAAGCGCTTCATATTGGGACCAGGACGGAAGCATCGGTGCCGCGATGGCGAAAATGTGCATGGACCGTGCAAAGCCTGGTATCGACGTGATCGTCACCCACGACTTTATGTCCAAGGATGAACTCATCGAGTGGTGCCGGGCAAACACGCTGAATTGCTTTCTTTACGATCGAAACCTGCCCGGCCTTGCGGCCACGACCGATCAGGCGATCGCCGCCGGCCGGCCGATGATAACGTCAAAGAACGACACGTTTCGCCATATCCAAAAATACATAAAGCCGTTTCCGTATCAGACATTGCAGCAGGCGATGGAACGTACGCCGGCAAACATCGCCGAGCTTCAGCACGATTGGTCACCGCAAAAATTCCGCGAACGGTTTGAGGCTGTGCTTGATGATCTTCAGTTCAGCGAAGCCGAACCGGACGGTTCAGGGACAGTGACCTTGCAGGTGAAACCCGGTTCATTTATCCAGGACATCCGTGCAAAGGTCGCCTTGCGGACCAGATTGAAAAGGCTTATCGATAAAACCGGATTAAAGTCTCAGCGATCTAACCGACGGCGGCCGTCGCGGTCCTATTCGCAGTTTGGCGAGGACCTGATCATCTTTGACCTGCTCGATGATCTTGCCGTCCAGGGAGCATCGTATCTCGATGTTGGGGCAAACGATCCTGAGTTTATCAGCAACACTTTTCTTTTCTACAAGGAAGGTTTCTCAGGCGTGCTGGTCGAACCTGACCCGTCGCTTGCACGCAAACTCAGGTCACGCCGGCCGAAAGATACATTGCTGAACGCCGGGATCGGGATCGGCGACGGGGCAGCCGAGGCGGATTTTTATATGTTTGCCGAGAAGAACAACGGTCTTGGCACATTCTCCGCCGAAAGCGCCCGGTTCGCTGAAGAAAAAGGCCTGTTCGGCGAAAAGCGGCCGGTTGTCGGGATAAAAAAGGTGCCGCTCCTTAACATCAACGAAGTTATTGCCGAAAACTTTACTGAATACCCTGATCTTATCTCAATAGACATTGAAGGCTGGGACCTGCGGGTGCTCAAGACGTTCGACTTTGAGAAATACAGCCCGGCGATCTTTTGCGTCGAGACGCTGGCCTACGATGACAATGGCGGCACCTACAGGATCCGAGAGATCTACGATCTGTTTGAACATAACGGCTATCTGCTGCACAAAGAGACCGAAGCGAACGCGATCTTTGTAAACCGGAACCTCTACGAATTTCGTCAATATCAAAAAGCGAATGGGCAAACCCGCAATGCGAAGGCGGCGTCCGCTTTGTGATCTATGCACCTGAAACGTATCAGCACCTGCAGGGTTTGCGGTTCCGCGGCGTTGACGCCGGCCATTGATCTCGGAGCGCAGTATCTTCAAGGTTCTTTCATAAAAGAGGGAAAAGAGCTGCCGCCAATGGCGAAGATACCTTGCGAGCTTGTTCGCTGCGATCCGCAAATGGACAGAGAGGCCTGCGGCCTGCTGCAGATGAGGCACAGCGTTCCGCCGGAGATCTTATATGCCGCCTACTGGTATCGGTCGGGTACGAACCAGACGATGCGTTCGCACCTGAAGGGAATCGCCGATGATCTCGCGCGGTTTTCACAGAAGAATAACGCGGCTGTCCTGGACATTGGCTGCAATGATGGGACGCTGCTTAAAAGTTATCCGGCCGATTTTATAAAATACGGCGTTGATCCGTCGGACGTTGCACAGGAGGCTGCAGGCGAAGGGCTAGAGGTTATTCAGGATATTTTTCCTTCACAAAAGCTCGACGCCATCCTTGCCGGCCAAAAGCTCAACAACATCACATCCATCGCGATGTTTTACGATCTTGAAGATCCTGTCGCCTTTAGTCGTGAGATCAAGAAATTGCTGGCAGATGACGGCGTCTGGGCATTCGAAATGTCGTATATGCCCGAAATGCTGGCGCTGAATTCTTACGATACGATCTGTCATGAGCATCTTGAATATTACAGCCTTTCGGTTATCGAAAGGATATTGGGGATGGCCGGCATGGAAGTTTTCGATGTGTCGTTCAACAACATAAACGGCGGCAGCATTCGGTGTTTGGCGACACACGCGGGGAGCGGTACGTATCGATCTTCCGCCGGACAGTTGGCGATAGACGGCGTTCGGCAGCGTGAGGCGGAGCTAAAATTGAATACCGATGGGCCATACACGGCGTTTCAACACAGGATCGAGCAGCACAGGGATGAACTTCGTGCTTTGCTTCTTGACTTAAAGGAACAAGGAGATCGCATCCATATCTACGGAGCATCGACCAAAGGCAACACGATATTGCAGTTTTGCGGCATCGACGATTCGATCATCGAGTGTGCGGCCGAGAGGAATCCGGACAAGTTTGGAGCGCGAACGGTGGGTACGAACATCCCGATCGTGAGCGAGGCGGAATCGCGGGCGATGATGCCGAATTATTATTTGGTGCTGCCGTGGCATTTCAAGGCGGAGTTCATCGAGCGTGAAAAGGAGATGCTCGACAAAGGTGTCGGGTTTATTTTTCCCTTGCCGACGATAGAGATCGTGAAGCGATGAAGGCAATAATTTTCGGATCAGGCGGGCAGGACGGCTACTATCTGAAGCAGCTGCTTTGCCATGAGAATGTCGAGGTTATCGGCGTTTCAAGGTCGGCGGATATCGTGGGCGATGTTGCCGATCGAGCGTTCGTTGAACAAATTATAGCGTCCGACCGCCCGGAATACATCTTTCATTTTGCGGCATGCTCAACGACCGGGCACGAGGCCGTGTTTGAAAATCATGACGCCATTGCGACCGGAACCATCAATATTCTCGAGGCGGCATACCGCCATTGTCCGGGCAGTAAGGTATTTCTGTCGGGCAGTGCAATGCAGTTTGAAAATAACGGCACACCGATCGACGAACAGACACCATTCGCACCGCTAAGTCCATACGCCGTAAGCCGGATCGCTTCAGTTTTCGCGGGGCGATATTACCGCTCGTTGTCGATGAGAGTTTACGTCGGCTATCTTTTCAATCACGACAGCCCGCGGCGTTCGGCCAGGCATGTGAACAAGCTGATCGCGGATGCGGCCCGTGAAGGAAAACAGATCGAGATCGGCGACATATCGGTGAAAAAGGAATTCAATTTCGCTGGCGATATCATGGAAGCCGTCTGGCTTCTTGTGAACCAGGACGTCGTTTTCGAGGCCGTGATCGGCAGCGGGCGGGAGCATAGCATCGAAGAATGGCTGGAATTGTGCTTTGGGCTGGCCGGGACGGATTGGCGAGATCATGTCCGCGAAAAGCCGGATTTCACGAGTGAATATCGAACGCTGGTTTCGGATCCCGCCCTTATCACGGCGCTCGGTTGGCGGCCGAAGGTTGATATTGGCGGGCTGGCAAGGATAATGATGGAGAGGTAATTTTTATTTTATGGCAGAAACACTTGGTACATTAAGCGACAAGCTCACGATCGTGAAGCTCAAACAATGGCATACCGAAGACGGCGCAAGGCTTGCAAGCCTTGCGCGGCAGCAAACGCAGCTGCAGGAAGAGATGGACCATTTCATCGCGGCCGCTGTTGCGGGTGATATCCCGATCGAGAAGCTTACGTTTGCGGCGAATAAGGTGTACAAGAAAGAAGGAAATGAGGTCCGCGAAATATCGGGAAGCCTGGGCGAAATATTCTCGACACTTGCCGAGATAAACTGCCGCCTATGGCACGTGCAGGAAACGGTTTACGATTTTGAGAAAATACCTGTCAGTGAGAAAGACAATGTAATAAAAGATCTGGCTGTCGTGAACCTTGAAAGAAATAACTGCATTGACGAACTCGACCGCACATTTCAGTCCGTTATCAGATCGATCCATCAACCGGCGTAAATGAAGAAAAAAGCGATCATCACCGGCGTGACCGGACAGGACGGTGCCTATCTTGCAGACTTTCTATTGCAGAAAGGCTATGAAGTGCATGGCGTCAAACGCCGCTCTTCGCTGATCAACACGGCCCGCATCGATCATTTGATCGAGCCGATCCGGCACCCGGATTTTATAGTTCACTTCGGTGACATGACCGATTCCAGCAACCTGATCCACGTGATCCAAAAGGTTCAGCCGGACGAGATATACAACCTCGCGGCCCAGAGCCATGTGATGATCAGTTTTGAAACTCCGGAATATACCGCCAACGCGGATGCTCTCGGTGTTCTGCGCCTTCTTGAAGCAGTGCGTTTGCTTGGGTTGACCGAAAAGACAAAGGTTTATCAGGCCTCGACATCAGAACTTTTTGGGCTGGCGCAGGAATTTCCCCAGCGGGAAACGACGCCGTTCTATCCGCGTTCGCCTTACGGCGTTGCGAAATTGTACGCCTATTGGATAACGGTAAATTATCGCGAGGCATACAATATGCACGCGGTCAACGGCATCCTATTCAACCATGAAAGCCCGATACGCGGTGAGACGTTCGTCACCAGAAAAATTACGCGTGCGGCGGCCCAGATCGCGCTCGGCACGCTGGACACGACCTATCTGGGCAACCTCGACGCAAAACGCGATTGGGGCCACGCGAAGGATTTTGTCCGTGCAATGTGGATGATGATGCAGCACGACACCCCCGCGGATTATGTCATCTCGACCGGAATATCAACATCCGTAAGGGATTTCACGAAAATGGCCTTTGATGAGGTTGGTATCGAACTCGAGTTCATCGGAGACGGTGTCGATGAAAAAGCTGTGGTCAATGCCTGTCGCGACAGCCGTTTCCAGGTGCCGCCAGGCAAAACAGTTGTAGCAGTCAATCCCGTCTATTTCCGCCCTACTGAAGTTGATGTTCTGGTTGGTGATTCGACAAAAGCAAAGAACGAACTTGGCTGGAAACCAGAATATACTCTCCGCGAAATGGTTGCCGAAATGATGCAAAGCGACCTGGACCTATTTTCCGAACACAAGCAGTGAGCAGCCTAAACTCTTCTGCCGAGAGCGAACACCCTGATCAGCCCAACGCCGGCTACAAAACCGCCAATGTGTGCGGCATACGCCACGCCGCCCGTGCCCGCCGGCGTCAGGTAGCCGACGATCAACTGATACGCGATCCAGATACCGATTGCGACAAAAGCAGGAACGGTCGTTAGAAAATTAAAGATCAGGGCCCGAACCTTTCGCTGCGGGAACAAGAGCACATAGCCGCCGAGTACGCCCGAAATTGCCCCTGACGCGCCAAGCATCGGAATCACAGAGCCGCTGTCCATAAAGATCTGCGCAAATGCCGCGGCAAATCCGCATACCAGATAGAACATCGCAAATCGAATGTGTCCAAGCAGGTTTTCGAGATTATCGCCGAAGATCCACAGGAACAGCATATTCCCAAAGATGTGCGCGAAATTCCCGTGCATGAACATCGAGCTAATAAAGTTGAAATATACCGGCAACGGCGTTGCATAATGCTGTATCTCGCCGGTATTGCCAAACGAATCGCGGATGATCTGAACGCCCGAAAGGTCGATGCCTTGCGTTACCTCCAGCGGAACGAGCGAGAACGCATATGTGAACGCATCGTTCCCGCCAAACCCCTGCAGCAGCACGAACACAAGAATGTTCAGGCCAATGATCGCGTAATTCACGATCGGCGTAATAGTGCGGTCCGAGTTGTCGTCACCGATCGGGAACATCGAGTTTGGTTATGAAAGTACGTCGTCAACCGAAAGGGAAAGATCAGGTAACGCATTCGACATGACGACTTCGCCAGGCCGGAAGATCCTCGTCGCCTGGTAAATTCCCTCACTTGGGTCCTGATGAACTTCGATGAGATCGTTAAGGAGGTTCACGATCCAAACTTCGGAAATTCCTGCCTCGGCGTATAGCGGGATCTTCTTTTGCCTGTCAAATCGCAGGCTTGTATCCGCGACCTCAACCACCAGGATCGTTTCTTCCGGGCGCGGATGGCGTTTACCGTCATATTTCGTAAGGTCCGCCAGGACGACGTCGGGTTCAGGCTCATCGAAGTCATTTAGCCGAAGCGGATTCTGGATACTAACTTGAATCGACCCTGAACAATTGAGAACAAAAAAGCGCGTCAAAAAATTAACTACCGCAGCATGCCGTTCACCGATACCCATTTTCTTTATCAGTTCCCCATCTATGATCTCGATCTGCTCAAAGTCCTTGATCAGTCCAAGTTCATACATCTTGTAGTATTGATCCACCGAAAAACGGAGGTGAACAGGCTGAGGACCGGCCGTGGTCGCTATGTCGCTGCTTCTGATCATACAGGAATATATTACATCAAAATCACCCTAGCCCAACATCTTCTTGTGTCTGCAGCAGCTCGTAACCTTCGCTTCGGGCGACAAATGTCGCGGCCGTCAGATCGCCGACGACGTTAAGCGTCGTGCGGCACATATCAAGAATGCGGTCAACACCAAGGATGATGGCGATAAGGGCAGGGTCAACATTTATCATTGCCAGAATTCCGATGATGAACGGGATCGAACCCGATGGAACGCCGGCGGTACCGATACCGCCTAAAATGGCGAGATAGACGACCATAAGCTGGGTCGCAAGCGAAAGCTCGGCCCCGGCGAGTTGGGCAAGGAATAGAACCGTAACGCCTTCGTACAACGCGGTCCCGTTCTGATTGGCCGTTGCTCCGACGGTCAGGACAAAGCTGTTTATCTCCTTAGGAATGCCAAGATTTTCTTCGCCGACGCGGAGCGCCGTCGGCAGTGTCGCGTTCGACGATGAGGTAGAGAAAGCCGTCACGATCACCGTGCGTGAGCGCCTGAAGAACTCGATCGGATTGATCTTTGAAAGAAAATAGACCGACAGCGAAAAAACACCAAAGAAATGCAGCCCGAGGCCGAGCAGCACTGTTGCGACGAACCACGCCAGCGACTGAAGCAGGTCCAGGCCGAATTGGGCCACATTGTTAAAGATCAGACAAGCGACCGCATACGGCGCGAACTTCATTATTATGTCGATGATCTTTGACGTGATAGCAAAAACCGAGTCCATCAGGCTAACCACCGGCGCCGCGACCGGTGACGGGATCAGCGTGATCGCGATGCCGATCATTAACGCAAAGAACATGATGTGCAGCATGT
>CAUJFK010000087.1 GCA_963169175.1 Acidobacteriota bacterium
CAGCCGCTGGCGATCGCGCTGAAACGCGGCGAAAGGGTTGTCGATGAAGGGCAGAGGATAACGCCCGCGATGGTCTCGCAGATCGCGGCTATCCAGAATTATTCCACCTCGACGCGCCGCGTGAACCGCTTCTTCGGCCTGCTTGTGCTGATCGTCGGCCTGTTTTGGACCGGCTGGAAATTTATTGAGCACCGCGGCATCGTTCCGCGTCTGGCGCTGTCCGAGCACAAGACATTTGCTCTGTTCGGATTTATCGTCGCGGCCCAGACGGTCGTTATGGCCCTAATGTTCCGGCTCGCGGACTTTACCGCCTCGCAGAACGTCCGCGCGCCGATGAACGACGCAAGCCTCTGGGCATTCGCCATCCCGTTCGCGTTCGGCAGTTTGCTGATGAACATGCTGGCCGATCGGCGGACGGCGCTTTTTACCGGCGTATTCACATCGCTCATCGCCGGTTTGCTTGCTCCGCGCGGCCTTGAATTTGCGATATACGCGACCATTGCCTCGTCCGTCGCCGTTTATGGCATGGGCCATTACCGCACGCGGCAGACGATCACACTCGCCGGCACCCTTGTTGGGGCCGTAAGCGCTCTGCTGGCGATCGCGATGATCGGCTATACTCAGCAGCCATTCATCCTTAATACAGTGATGCTTGCCATTGCGTGCGGGCTTGCCAGCGGTTTGATCACCGCCGCGGCGACCGCCGTGTTTTTGCCGATCTGCGAATCGATCTTCGGTATTTTGACAGATGTAAAGCTGCTTGAACTGTCAAACGCCGACCTGCCTGTACTTGGGCAGCTTGCCTTGCGTGCTCCGGGGACGAACCAGCATTCGCATGCCGTCGGGCAATTGGCCGAAGAAGCCTGCCGGACCGTCGGGGCAAACAGCCTCCTGACGCGGATAGGCGCCCTGTATCACGACATCGGAAAAACGGCAGCACCTGAGCATTTTGTCGAGAACCAGATGGGCAAGAATCCGCACGACCGGCTCAAACCCGTCCAGAGTGCCAAGATCATCATTAGCCATGTGACATACGGCCAGAAGCTGGCAAGGGAAATGGGGCTGCCGCAGAGGATAATAGATTTTATCCCGCAGCACCACGGAACGCGCACCTTGCATTTTTTTCTAAAAAAGGCGCAGGCCGAATTAAAGCCGGGCGAGGAATTGGTCGAGAACGATTTTCGATATCCGGGGCCAAAGCCACAGTTCAAAGAGGCGGCAATAATGATGATCGCGGACAGCTGCGAGGCGGCCGCACGTTCATTGTCGGAGCCGACGCCCGACAACATTCGGTTTATCGTCACCAAGATAATTGACGCGATCATCAGCGACGACCAGCTTGATGAATGCGACCTCACCTTGCGCGAATTGACGCAGATACGCGAGGCGATGATCCGGTCGCTTGTCGCGATATATCACAGCCGCGTCGATTATCCCGGTTATGTTCCGCCAGCGTCGGGCCAGTATAAGATAGTACCCGACCGCGGTGCCCAGGAATACGGCGGAACGCGTTATATTGACCCGAAAGACATCCCCGTCAGCCCCGGCGGCGAGATCGAGGACGAGGCGGTAAAGCACGGCCCTGAGCAGGAAAAGGCCGCCGCCAAGAAGGTTTGAGGCTTAGGACATTCAGCACAAAATAGTAAACGGCGGGCCCGATATCAGATCAGGCCCGCCGTTTAATGATAGCTGGAAGGTGCGTGCTACGGAGTACTGTTGATCAACTCCTTGAGCTCCTTTCCCGGTTTGAAATACGCTACGCGTTTCGCCGGTATCTCGACCGATGCGCCTGTTTTGGGGTTGCGGCCGCGACGGGAATTGCGCTCGCGGACGCGGAAGCTGCCAAATCCGCGAAGCTCGATCTTTTCGCCGCTGTTCAGAGTATCGACAATGCTGTCGAATATTATCTCGACCAACTGTTCGGCGTCCTTCTTCGTCATTTCCGCTTCTTTAGCGACTCTTTCAACCAAGTCCGCTTTTGTCATCGCTCTAGTCCTCACATGGGCATTTTTTCAGCCCCAGGTTATCTGCGTACCAGCTCTCTTATGCCGTAGTTTCAGCTGAATCCGCTTTATTCTCGTCATCCGGCCCGTCTGTTGATGCTTCCGCGACCGCACCCGGTTCCGCCGCCGCATCAAGCGTTTCTTCACTTGCCGAAAGATCGACCACCGATTCCGCTTCCTCACCCGACGATTCTGCCGCTCCAGGTTCTGCCGAAGCAGCAAGCGTCGTTTCGCTTGGTGAAAGGTCAACAACCGCCGGAGTTTCACCGTCGGCCGCAGCCTCCGGAGAAGCTTCCGCTTCCGCAGCCGCAGTTTCCCCTTCAGCCGCCGGTTCGTCAGCCGCCGCGGACTCTTCCTCGGCACGTGCAAGCGAAGCTTCATATTCCTGCTTCGCTTTTTCCTTACGGGCACGTTTTTCAGCCTCACGCTCTTCCTTGGTCAATTCGGGCTTTGCGGCCTCGCCGCTTCCGCCCAGAAGGTTGGCAAGTTCACCAAGGCTGGCCATGCCGCCTTTTGCCTCGGTCGAATAAACACGCGTATCGGCAACCGGTTCTTCATCTTTGCCGACAGCACGATGTGAAAGGCCGATCTTCTGCTCTTCGTTCTCGATGCGCAGGATCTTGAAATCCATCTCCTGCCCAAGGCTCGCGACCGATTCGGGGCTTTCGACACGGTCGTCTGAAAGCTCCGAAATGTGGCAAAGGCCTTCGAGCCCATCGCCGAGTTCGACAAAGATGCCAAAGCTCGTAAATCGCGAAACCTTTCCGCGAACCACATCGCCCGGACGGTGCGTGGCGACAAAGCTCTCCCACGCGCTTGGGGTCAGGTCCTTCATCGAAAGCGACAGCCGCTGGCCGGCCGCGTCGATGTTCGTGACGATGGCGTCAACTTCCTGATCTTTCTTCAGAAGGTCTTTTGGATGCTTCAGCTTCTTCGCCCACGTGATGTCAGAAACGTGCACGAGGCCATCGATGCCGTCTTCGACTTCGATAAAGGCGCCAAAGTCAGTGAGATTGCGGACCTTGCCGTGCACCTTTGTACCAACGGGATAACGTTCATGGATGGTGTACCACGGGTTGTCCTGCAGCTGCTTCATCCCGAGGCTGATACGCTTGTCCTCGGTGTCAACGCCGAGCACCTGCACCTCAACTTCCTCACCCTTGCCGAACATCTTCTTCGGATTGGCGGTACGCTTTGACCACGAGATCTCCGAAACATGCACAAGTCCTTCGACGCCCGGTTCGAGTTCTACAAAAACGCCGTATTCGGTAACCGATGAGACCTTGCCGGTGATCTTTGAATTGACCGGATACATCTCGACCACGGTTGACCACGGGTCGGCCAGCAGCTGTTTGTATCCAAGCGAGATCTTTTCGCGATCTCGGTCCAATTTAAGCACCTTGACCTGGACATGATCGTTAACCTTGAACAGGTCAGCGGGATTGCCAAGCCGGCCCCAGGACATATCCGTCACGTGCAGTAAACCGTCAATACCGCCAATGTCAACGAATGCGCCGTATTCGGTCAGGTTCTTGATGGTCCCTTCAACCACATACCCGAGGTCGATGTTGTTGAGGGTTTCGGCCTTTTGCTCATTGATGACCACATCGGTTATCACTTTGCGCGAAAGAACGATGTTATTGCGGCGGCGGCTAAACTTGATTATCTTCGCTTCAATGTCATGGCCAAGATAGGTGTCAAGGCCGCGGATCGGTCGCGAATCGATCTGCGAGCCGGGGAGAAAGGCTTCGATCCCGTTAAGGTCCACACGAAGTCCGCCCTTGGTCTTGTCAACGATCTTTCCAATGATCGCCCTGTCCTCTTTAAAGGCTTCCTCAAGGTCGGCCCACACCTTTCGCAGCCGGGCGTCAGAGCGGGACAGGGAAGGCGGAGCATCACCGCCGGGGATGGACTTGATCATCACCTCGACGGTGTCGCCGACAGCAAATGTTTCACCGCTTGCTTCCAGTTCTTCGGCTGCTATCACTCCCTCGCTCTTGTAGCCGAAATCGATCAGGGCCCCGCGGTCGGACATGCCAACCACTTTGCCTTCGACAATATCGCCGGGATGATAGGCGACCTGTTCCTGCTCAAATTGCTCGAGTATCGCGCCAAAATCGATATCGCCGCCATGTGCTTCCTCGGCGGGTGCCGCGGGTTTTGCAATGGTTCGCGGAGCGGTGCTCGAAAGCGTCGCCGCCGGCTGAGCTTCTGTCGGAGCTGCCTGTTCCGGAGCCGCTGTTTCCACCGGTTCCGCTGTCGTCTGTTCGGGTGCCTGTTCCACCGTCGAAGTTTCGCCCGTATTCGATCCTTCGACCTCGTTGTTAACCTCGTTTGCCATTTACTGTTTGTGAACTTCCTTAACTAAGTTTATTATCTCGCCGATCCGCGTTTTATGCCCATGATCAAAATGTCTGATGAATATTCCATTTCCAAGCCAGTGAGTAATACATCGGGTTTGGAATGGCTATGCCTGGCCCCGTGCGAAGGATACCGCTTCGCTAGGCTTTGTTCACACACATTTTGGCCGTTCGCATAAACTTAAAAGTTACACGGGTTTGGCGGTGTGTGTCAAGGATTATGCGTTAAAACCGGCGAAAGTGAGTGTCCTGATCTAGTGGTGCTTGACGCAAATTTTTCTCTTGGGGTTTCTTTGCGGCCTTTGCGGCTTTGCCGGGAA
>CAUJFK010000088.1 GCA_963169175.1 Acidobacteriota bacterium
ACCTTGAGCCTGCTCGGCGTGATGATCCGCACAAATCATTTCAAGAAAATCGGCCGACCGATGCTTGTCCATTTTTCATGCGAGCGGATGGATGACAATATCGAGGCATTTCTCACAGGCGGACGAATTGGAAAATGGTTCGCCCGGTGTCTGATCGGCAACTATACAATGCCGAACTTTGACTACCATATTGCAAACTCAGTTTACACGGCGGAAGAATTTCACAACTCGGTCTCCTCGGCCGCAAACCGCCGCCGAAGCGGACGCTTTTTCAACTGGTGCTGGCGTACATTTAAGGCACCGCGGGTTCCGGTTGGGGAACGTATCTTCGTTTGCCCCCGCGGTGTTGATTCGGCCCATTTTACACCGGACCGGATCTCCGACGAGGTGCGGCGTGAAATGATCGAACGGGCAGACGTGCCCGATGATTCGGTCGTTCTTCTTTATGCCGGACGAATTTCGCCCGAAAAAAACATTGGCCTGCTTGTTGACCTGATGAAGATCCTCGCTCGAGACACAAACCAGGACTACAGGCTGCTCATCGCCGGTGCGGGGCCAAAAGCCGGCTGGCTTCAGGACAAAACTGACGAACATTTTCCCGGCAAGGCGGTTCAGCTTGGTCATTTGGATAAGGAAACCCTTGCAAACTACTACGCCAACGCCGATATCTTCGTCCACCCAAATCCGAAAGAGCCGTTCGGCATCGCACCGCTCGAAGCAATGGCATCGGGCGTGCCGACCGTCGCCCCAAATGCCGGCGGGATCCTGTCATACGCGACGAACGAAAATGCCTGGCTCGTTACACCGACTGGAGAGAACTTTGCTGACGCGATCCGCGAAATAGTCGCGAATGAGTCCCTGCGTAAAAACAAGATCGCAAAGGCACTTGAGACTGCAAGGGCAAATACTCGGGAAGCGTCGACCGACCGATTGTTCGCCACCTACGATCAAATTTACGCCGACTTTCAACAACGGCGCGAGCTGTTTACCGATATCGACGAAGCGAAGAACTTCGACTTCGTGCGTGAATTGTTGACCAACAAAGGCTAGAATTTATTGATGCTCGAACTAGTAGTTGCAAACCTCAAGGTCCGTCCGTTCCGCACGTTGATCAGCGTGATCGGCGTAGCCCTCGGCGTTGTGCTGATAGTACTTTTTACCGGCTTGGCCCGCGGGATGACGCAGGAGATGGCAAAGCGGGCCACGAACTGGAAGGCCGAGATCGTCTTCAGCCGGCCCGGCGGCATGGACCTGACAAGTTCGACACTGAATGTCAGCACAGCCTACGTAGAAAAGCTGGATCAGATCGACGGCGTTCAATCGACCACGCCGGTCGGCCGCTACATTACACCTAGTTCAAAAGGCCGCTTTGGCATACAGCAGCTCGACGGAATTGTCTGGGAACAATTCGCCGCCATGAACGACATGGAACTGATCGAGGGACGCCCGCCGCAGGCGAATGATGAGGCGATCGTGGACGAACGTCAGATGCGCGACGATCACTTAAAACTGGGCGACACCGTCGAACTCTTCGGCAACAAGCCTTACAAGGTCATCGGCGTATTTTCGCCCCCATCCGGCTCGCGAATAAAGATCTCGCTTGCGGCACTGCAGGAGGCCCTTGAGGTCAATGACAAATGCACCTACATCCTCGTAAAGGTCCGCGATGGGGCCGACCCGGCAGCGGTTGCCGCCCGGATCAACGAAGCCCTTCCGGGAAATACCGTTAACCTATCAAGCGACATCGTCACCGATGCCCAGGAACGCATTCCCGCACTGAATACTTTCCTTCGAATATTGGTCGGTCTCGGTGCCTTCGTCAGCGTGATCTTTGTCCTGCTGTCAATGTACACGACCATCACCGAACGCCGTAAGGAGATCGGGATCCTAAAATCGATGGGAGCATCAAAGGGGTTTATCATGCGCGCCATTGAAGGTGAAGCATTTTTGATCGGTGTCATGGGTGTTCTGCTCGGCCTGGCCGTGGCATTTCTTGCCTCGGTAGGCATTGGACGCGCGTTCGAGCTTGCCTTTGAGTTCAGCACTGGTTGGGTCGGCACCGCGGTGATCATTGCGATAGTGGGCAGCCTGGCCGGAGCTCTTTACCCGGCATGGCGCGCGTCAACGATCGATCCGGTCGAAGTGATGGCGAACGAATAGATAGGCCGCATTCCGAGTTCGCAAATAGCTTACGTCTATCAGAGTTCTCTGATAAACCTCCTAAAATGCATTCATTCCCGTCTCTTTTCTTCTTTTTCCTCTTTTTCGGTGGTAAAAAAGGAAAAACACGGAAAAAGATGAACAAGAAGTAATAATTTCAATTGCACCCGATAGATCACTGATGCGCGAAGCAACTCTACATTCGGCAGTCCGGAATGAAAAGCTTTCCACCAAACAGGGATTCTTGCAAAAGCTATTCGCCGTTTGGTTCGACGCGTTCGTTTACAACCAGATATGGGAAGACCCGCGCGTCGATCTGCAGGCGTTAAAACTCGATCGTGATTCACACGTCCTCACCATTTCATCAGGCGGCTGCAATGCACTGAATTATATCCTCGAAAGCCCCAAGTCCGTTACCGCTGTTGACCTTAACCGATACCACATTTATCTATTGAATTTGAAGATCGCGGCCCTGAGACACCTGCCGGCGTTTGACAACTTCTTCGACTTTTTCGGTCGCGGAAAAGGCACAAATACGGGCCCCGATTATCTGCGATGCATTGCACCGAATTTAGATAGGGAAACTCGCGAATTCTGGGAATCGAATACCTTTGGCGGCGGATTTTTGTACGGTCAGCGCATCAGCTTTTTTCGGAACGCCGGGCTTTACGATCATTCCCGCAACGGTTATTTCCTGCGCTTCTTCCATCGCATCGCAAAACTCATCGGATGCGATCCGGAACAGGTGCTGAAAGCCAGTTCGCTCGAGGAACAACGGCAGCTTTACGAAAAGCACATCGATCCGTTCTTTGATACATTTTTCATTCGCACGGTAGGCAAACTACCTATCACAATGTTCGGCCTCGGAATTCCGCCGCAGCAATATGATGAGCTGAAAACCGGCCTCGGCGACGGCAAAACGATCATCGATATCTACCGCGAACGTGTGCGACGACTCGCTTGCAATTTCCCCATCGACGAAAACTATTTCGCCTGGCAGGCATTCGCCCGACGATATGATCTTGAAAACCGGAAAGCCGTTCCCGAATATTTAAAGAATGAGAACTATGAAAAGCTGAAGGCGAATGCCGATCGTCTGGCCACCGTTATTGGCTCTGCAACTGACGTTATCAAAAACAGCGAAACCGGCACCTTCAACCGCTTTGTTTTTCTTGATGCCCAGGACTGGATGAACGCCGATCAGATGACCGAGCTTTGGTCCGCGGTAGCCGAAAAGGCTGAACCCGGCTCACGGATCATTTTCCGAACTGCGGGTGCCGCATCGCCGGTCGAAAAATGTTTGCCAAAAGAACTACTATCGAGATTTACTTATCACCGAGCCATTTCTGAGGAACTATTCGCCCAGGACCGCTCCTCCATCTACGGCGGCTTTCATTTATATTCTTTAGAACGATCATGAACCACAGAGGCACAGAAAAGAATATTGATGCATTTTGCACGCCATGATCTGGATACTTGCGATCTATTGCCTTTCTCCGTGTCTCCGTGCCTCTGTGGTAAAACACCATGCCCGACGCTTTCGAAAATATGGATCGCATGTACCGTCTGCAGCGGTACTTTTACGACACCACGCGCAAATACTATCTGCTTGGCCGCGATCAATTATTGAACGAGATGAATGTGCGGTCCGGTGAACGCGTGCTTGAAGTCGGCTGTGGGACTGCGAGAAATTTGATCATTCTCGCCCGCCGCCACCCGGACGCCCACTTCTACGGCCTCGACGCTTCAGCCGCGATGCTCGAAACGGCCCAGGCAAAAACCGACAATGCCGGCTTAAAAAGCATAACTCTCAAAACCGCGCTTGCAGACGATTTTTCATTCAATGGCACGTTTGGCCGGGCCGTACCGTTCGACAAAATATTCTTCTCTTACTCGATCTCGATGATCCCGCCGTGGCGCGAGTCGATCGACAACGCCCTTGCAAATCTCAAACCCGGCGGCACGCTTTATCTGGTCGATTTCTACGATCAAAAAGACCTTCCGGCTGCATTCCGCAAGCTGCTGAAATGGTGGCTGCGCAAATTTCACGTCCAATTTTGGGACGGCCTGCTTCCCTATTTTTCATCCTTGGATAAGGACGGGCTTGTTAGGTTGGATCTGAAACCGCTGTTCCGCCGCTATTCGTTCATTGCGTCGCTGAAAAAACCTATCTAGCCCTTTAACTGCAGTATTTACAGCATTTGACTTAAAGCAAAATATAAAATGTCGGAGAATTTACCAGTCAGAAATACATTGACATCGTTGCATCGATGCAATATATTCTTATTCACAGCACGACACTGAATAATTGAAATGCGGAATCTGAGTTTAGTAAAAACCTTAACCCATCTCAAAGAGGAAAGGAAACACTCAGAAGAGATACAGCTTGAATCCGCTGGATTGAGTTTTAAACGCGGTTCGCTGGCCGAACTTGCCGGCGGCCCGAGCACAGGCAAGACGAGCCTGGCATTGTCGCTTTTATCAAAACTGACACGCGCCGGCGAGGTCTGCGCCGTGGTCGATTCGGCAAATGGTTTCGATCCGTGCTCGGCGGTCGTATCCGGCGTCGAACTTGAAAATCTTTTATGGGTCCGCTGTTCGGGCAATATCGAAAAGGCATTTATGTCCGCCGATTATCTTGTCCAGGCAAAAGGCTTTGGGGCCGTGTGGCTGAACCTGGACGGCCTGTCCAAACGCCAGCTTCGTACTGTGCCAAAAACATACTGGTACCGCTACCGCACGCGGATAAAAGAAACGCCGACGCTTGTGCTCGTCACGGCGGAAGAACCGCTTACGGGTTCAGCTTCGCAGCATGCGTTCACGATTACTCGCGGCTGCGTCAAATGGTCAGGCAAGGGCCGGTATAAATTGTTGAAAGAATTTTCCCTGAACCTTCATTCAAGAAAAGAGTTTTACGGAAAGCAGATGCCGGCCAGGATCGGGTTTGATCACTCGGACGCATACAATTTGCCCGCCGAAAGGCAAATGCAGCCGATCAATCCCGGCCCGCTTCGCGGGCGTCAGCATATAGCCCCACACATGAGCGTGGGATGGAACTCCAATAATGATCAAGCCCACGAAATAAGCGACAGAGGATCAAAGGTATGCCGCGCCTTCCCATCGCCAACGGCGATAAACATATAAAGCCCAGGGTTAAGAGAGCGTAGGCGAACGCAACCCTGGGGTAAGATGGCAAACGCTCTTTCGTCGCTGAAGGTGACGAACAAAAGACCGCAGATATTGCTCCCTTTTCAGGGAGTTAGATCAACCGCCGCTTCTACCTAGGGTTTAGGGGTTTGTCGCCGTTGGCGACGAGGAATGCTGAACATTTAAGCGCAGATCATACGAAGCTCCCTTCAATTTGATCACACAATGTCCAAACTTTACGCCAGCATAATTTCATCGCATGCAAATAATAACAACGCAGTTCTGTTATCTATTGCAGCCGAATTCGCCGCCGGTATAGAAATGCTGGAAGATGGCGTGCTGTTCGATGTAAGCGGGCTGCACAACCTGATAGGCAATGCGGACGAGATCGCCCGGCGGATAGAATTAAAACTAAAAGAGCACAACCTCGCAGTCAACTCTGCGGTCGCACGATCGCCGGATACGGCCATTTTGCTGGCACGTGCCAGCAGCCCGCACACAGGCCCGCCGGCCGAAACTGTGCCGTCGGCTGACGCGTTTTCACATCTCCCACTGCGAGATCTGCAGATCGACGCGGACACGCTCGACATTTTTGAAGCCCTCGGCATTCGCAAAATAAGTGATCTGCAAAAGGTGCCGGACGATGATCTTATAAACCGCTACGGCCAAAAATTCCGCAGTGTCATCGACATCATCGAGCAAAAAGGCGGCCGCATCCTGACGCCGAATGTTAATGAGAACAGCCTGTCGTGGGCATATGATCTCGACTTCCCTGTTGAAGATTTTGAGCAGCTCATTTTCATCGTTAACCACGGCCTCGACAAACTTTTTTCGCGTATCTCATACAAAGCCCTGAGCACCGAGCAGCTTGATATCTATCTCGGCCTGCGAAAAAAGGAAGAGAAATTCTACGAGATAAAAACCTCGTTCCCGACGCTGGACCGTTCGTTCTGGTTAAAGCTGGTAAACCTGCGTATCGCGCTTGACCCGCCCGAG
>CAUJFK010000089.1 GCA_963169175.1 Acidobacteriota bacterium
CCGCGGCGGGATCCGCGAGATCGAGTTCATTGCCCAGGCACTGCAGCTTGCTCACGGCGGCGATGACAAGTGGCTTCGCGTGCCGCACACGCTCATCAGCATCTCGCGCCTTGCCGACCGCGGCCACCTGACCGAGAACGAACGGTCTTTGTTATCGAACGCCTATGATTTCCTTCGGCGGCTCGAGCACATTCTGCAGATGGAACACGGGCTGCAAACGCATTCGCTGCCGACGGACCCGGACAAAGTTGCTCTTCTGGCGGCAAAAATGCGATACGCCGGCGATCGTGAATTCGGCTCGGCACTCGCGGAACACACCGGCAGCGTTCACGAAACATTTCTTCGCGTGTTCGGGCAAGCAGGCGAGTTCGCGATCGGGCCCGCAGGGCGGACGGAATGGAAGATCGAGCGTCCTCGGGCAGATGGGCAGGATGCCGCGCCCGACCCGGCGAGCCTTCACCTTGAAAATCAGGTGCGGGCATCCATTGAGAAGCATGATCCATCTGTAACGCTTGATCAGAATAGCAGTGAAATGATCGGCCGGTTTGCCGCGATATCACCGCAATTCGCTGCGTTGATCGCTGCCAGGCCCGGGCTTATCGAAGGCATGGCCATTCCCGACAAAGATCGGCCGATAACGGATTATGAGGCTGAATTCGCGGCCTATGTTGATACAGCGGCCGATCGTGCGACCGTCTTGAGACAGATGCGATCTCTTTGGTCGCGGTTCACGCTTGAGATAGCAGCGGCCGATGTTTACGAGCGACTGCCGATAGCCGAGATCCGCAATAGACAGACGCTGCTTGCGGAGGCCGCGGCAGCAACTGCTATCCGCATTGCGGTCGAGAATAATTTGCAAAGGTTTTCCGACATTCCCTTCCATCCGATCATCCTCGCTCTCGGCAAGCTCGGCAGTGGAACCTTGGATTACGGTTCTGATCTCGATCTTGTTATGTCATACGACGACGCGGGCAATCTAACACCGCATTCCGCTGAACCGGAAGTTTGCAGCCGCGTGGTCGAACATTTCGTCGATCTCTTGTCCTCAATGACCCGCGACGGCAACCTTTACCGGGTTGATCTTCGCCTGCGGCCGCATGGGAAAAATGGGCCGAATATTATCAGCCTCGGGGCGCTGATCGAATACATCGAAAGTGAGGCATCGATCTGGGAACTTCTGGCTTACGTCCAGATGCGGGCACTCAATATCGGAACAGGCGGCGCCGATCATCACGAGGCGTCGATCCGCGATGCGATCCACCGCCGAGCTTCGCGGGAAGATCGGGCCACTATCAAGCATGAAGCACGCGCGATGCGGCTGCGGCTGGAAAGGACGCACGCGGCCCGTGGACGTAATGTCGATATCAAATTCGGTGCGGGCGGCCTCCTTGACGTCTATTTTGTTGTTCGTTATCTCTTGCTGCTCGATCTTCGGGCAATCGCCCCCGAAGCCATGACGACCTCAGCAAGGCTTGACGCTTTTGCCGCGGCAGGCATGCTCTCGGCCGAAGATCACGCCGCCTTGCACGAAGGCCACGGTTTTCTTTCTACGCTCGATCACAGCCTGCGGCTCGCATTTGGCCGATCTTCCCGTTTGCCGCGAGCGAACCATCCGGTAATGGAACGGATCGCCGCGCGCATGGAAACAGGTTCAGAGGCCGAACTTGTTGAGCAACTGACGGTCCATCGAATAAATATCCGCGGCGCGTTCGAACGTATTTTTACTAATTAGTGGACTTTTACAGGTAATTGCAAATAGTTTCATGCCGACATCTTCTTTGCGGCCTTTGTGTCCGCCCTTTGTGCCTTTGTGTTGACGGTTTTTGACACAAAGGCCACCAAGTTGAAGACACAAAGGGCACAAAAGTACTTGTGACTCAATTGCTGCTGATGATTCGTAAATCGCGTTATAATACGGGCGGATGAAGTATCGATCGATCGCGACAATATTTGTCCTTCTTGCGGTTGCCGCGGCCGTTCAGTCGCAGTCCGGGCGGACAAAGAACTACTCCGAGAGCCGGGTTGTCACAGACCGGGCGGACAAGGCGGTCTCCGCCAAACCCGATATTGCCGATCCAAAAGCTTCTGCCCGCGCCGAACAGACTGAGTCCGACGTGATCAAGGTTGAGACCGACCTTGTGATCGTGCCGTTTCGTGTCTCTGACAGGTCCGGCCGAACCATCGCAAATATCAAACAGAACGAGATCAAGATATTTGAGAACGGCGAAGAACGCGAGATCGCATATTTTTCCGATCTCGCTCAGCCGTTTACCGTTGCGCTCGTCCTGGACATGAGCTATTCGAGTGTCTTCAAATTAAAAGACATTCAGGCTGCCGCACAGAAGTTCCTGCCCCAGCTCAGGCCCGCGGACCGGGTGATGGTCATCGCGTTCGCTGAATAGCCTATCGTACTTTGTGAAGCGACCAATGACCGGAGAATATTGAATATCGCCATCGAAGGTTCGCGCATTGGTTCGGGCACCGGCCTCTACTCAACGCTCAACATGGTGTTGAACGACAAACTTCAGCGGATCACAGGCAGAAAGGCGATCGTCCTTCTCAGCGACGGTGTGGATACAAGCAGCGTTCATAAAACCGCCGAAAGCGTTGAAAAGGGCCTGATTGAATCCGACACGATCATTTATCCGATCAAATACAACACCTATGACGACGTACAAGCGTCGCGCCGAACAACCGCCCCGATACAATATGACGACGACGACAGGCCCTACACCGTCGATATCGGGCCCGCAAAAGGCGAGCGGCAGGAGGATTACGCGGCGGCCAAGGAATTTTTGCAAAATATTGCGACGGACACCGGCGGGCGGTTGTACAACGTTACATCGGCCACGAACCTTGATCAGGCGTTTGCTAATATCGCAAATGAGCTTCGCAAAATCTACAGTTTAGGATATTATCCTAGCAGCGAGCGGGACGGTGGAGCCTCGTTCGAGGTCAAGGTCCGCATTTATCGGCCTGATCTGGTCATTCGAACAAAAGAACGCTTTTTGCGGCGCTAAACGGCGTTGCTTGCTCTTCCCGCCAAATCTCGATTATCAAATTTTCGGTATCTGCCCCAGGAGACACTTTATGAAACGACTCAATCTTCTCGTATTTTTCCTACTTGCCGGCTTCATTTGCCTTGCCTCGGCCTTGCCCGCCGCCGCGCAGGAAACCATGAATAATGACGAGGTCATTACGCTCACAAAAGCTGGCCTTAACCCGACGCTGATCGTCGGCAAGATCAGGACCTCAAAGACCAACTTTGACCTCTCGACCGATTCGCTCATCAAATTAAAACAGGCAGGCGTCACGGATGACGTCGTCGCCGCCATGCTCGAGGCCAAAAGCGGCAAACCGGTAAGCGCCGCCGTAAGTGCAAATTCAGCCGGCGCCGCTCCGGTTGGTGCCACCGGCGACCCGAACGACCCGATGTCGAAGCATAACTACGGCATCTACCTTTACGAAGAGAAAGACGGCGTAAGAAAAATGACACCGGTCAAAGCCAATGTCTCCGCACAGAATCGCACAGGCGGCCTCTTTACGTCATCGCTGACCTACGGTATCGGCAAGGTAAAGATAAAGACGAATCTGCCCGGACGTAATGCCGATCTGCAGCTTCAGTCGACAGTTCCGACCTTTTATTTCTATCTTGATATCACGAGCGGCGGCCTGAACACGGCGAGCGGCGTCCCGTCAGACCCAAAGGAATTTACCCTCGTTCGATTTAACCAGAGAAGCGATAACCGCGAGGTAACGATCGGCAAATCAAACGCATTCGGAGCGAAGGGCGGATTGTCCGATGAGTATGTCGTTCAATTCAAGGCCGAGGACCTTGGCAACGGCATCTTTAAGGTCACGCCGGCCGCTGACTTGAAAAAGGGCGAATACGGCTTCTATCTTGTCAATTCGGGCAATTCGAACACCAGCGCCGGCGTCGGAGCAAAATTCTTCGATTTTGGCGTGAACATGACACCGTAAGCCTTGTCAGATACATCTGTCACGCGATCGTCTGACCGCTTACTTCTTCAAACCAGCACCGCCTGCAAAAGCGGTGCTTTTTTCGTTCTGTCTCGGTAAATTCAGCGGAGGCAGACAGACGACGGACGAGAATTAATTCTTCATCCGTCAGCTCGTTCCATGACCGCATCGGGCGATAACCGCACCGCGGGCACGCGGTCGTTTGTTCGAAAGTCTCCATTGGATTTGTACTATCAGGCCATTTCAGTTTAGTATTTTTCTGATCGCAACGATAACTCTCGTCAAATGCGGATGCCCGGGATCGAGAGCAAGGGCGTGATTGACGTTTGACCTTACGCCGCTTGCTAAACGCATGGATCGCCGCATTCAGGACGATATTCCTCCAAAATGAAAAACATTAAATTTCTTGCTACTGCATTCATTATGCTGGCTGCTGTTGCCGCATTTGCGCAAACGGAACCGAAATTTGACTTCTACGCCCGCGGTGAATATCGGCCTGGTGTTCCGCGGCCGCAGACATTTCTGCGATATGATGTCGGCGAACATCACACGACATACGCGCAGATGGAGAAGGTGATCGACGAGATCGCAAAGGCCGCACCTGACCGCGTAAAGATCTTCGACATTGGCATGACGCCTGAGTATCGGATGCAGCACATGGTCGCGATCTCGTCGCCGGAGAATATCGCGCGGCTTGACGAGATAAAAGCAAACATCGCCCGGCTCACCGATCCGCGAAAGACAACGCGGGCCGAAGCCGAGCAGATAGCCCGCACAATGCCTTCGGTCGCCTGGATGGCTTACACCATTCACGGCAACGAATCATCATCTTTTGAAGCGATGATGCAGGTCATATATCAGCTTGCCGCCTCAAACGAACCGGCAACGCTGGATATTCTCAAGAATAACGTCGTCCTGGTCATAACCGGAGAAAATCCGGATGGGCACGAACGCTTCGTCACCTGGTACAACTCGGTCAATGTCGGCAGCCCGGACCGGTTGGCGATAGAACACCGCGAGCCCTGGGCAATTTGGGGCCGCGTCAATCATTACCGCTTCAATCTCAACCGCGACACGCTTGGGATGACGCAAAAGGAAACGCGCAATATGGCCGCCGCGTTCCGCGAGTGGAACCCGCAGCTTGCAGTCGATCACCACGGCCAGCCTTCGCAGTTCTTTTTTCCGCCGACGGCATTGCCGCATAATCCTAATCTGCCGGAGGGATTTTTCGCAAAATGGGAAAAGATCTACGGCCAGGCCAACGCCGCGGCCTTTGATAAACATAACTGGGACTATTATATCCGCGACGTTTTTGACGCTTTCTATCCCGGATATTGGGATATGTATCCTTCACTCAACGGTGCGATCGGAATGACGTATGAAACAGACGGCGGCGGCTTTAAGGGCCTGAACTGGACACGTGACGACGGGACGATCGTTACGTTCCGTTCCTCGATAGCAAAGCATTTTACCGCGTCGATGAGCACGCTTGAATCGAACGCAAAGCACAAGGCCGAGAGGCTTTTGGATTTTTACGACTTCAGAGCCAAGGGAATGGCAGACGGTGCCAAGGCGAAGCTGAAGCGTGTTGTCGTCGTCCCGGACGCTGACCGCGTGAAGTCGGCAGAGATGATCGAGCTGCTTCGCCGGTCGAATATTGAGGTAAAGGTTGCGAGTGCGCCGTTTGAATCGCGGACCGCGCATTCGTATCTCGAAAAAAATGCTCCGGCTGCCACCCGCACTTTCCCTGCGGGCTCGTACGTGATCGACCTCGATCAGCCGCAGCGGATATTTATCAAATCGATCCTCGAACAGGACACGCCGCAGGACAAGGCATTTGTCGATGACAACATGGCCCGATTTCGCCGGAACCAGATGCGAGGCAAGGGCCAGGCTAAAGAGGACTACGGGTTCTATGACATCACAGGCTGGTCGCTTCCACTCGCGTTGGGCGTTACCGCTTATTGGACCGAAGATGCCGCCAATTTTTCAGGCCAGCCGGTTTCGGACGAGATGCTGCAGACGGCAAAGCGCGGTGTCGTTTCCGGCCGCGCCCAAATAGCGTACATCGTTCCGTATGAGACGGATTCGACGGGTGCATTCATTCTCAAACTTCTTCAGGAAGGCCACAAGGTTGCCGTCGCCACACGCCAGCTTAACGCCGGCGGGCGAAATTGGCCGGCGGGCACTTTTGTTATCCGAGTTTCGCGAAATACGCCAGCACTGCACGATGCAGTCGCAAAATATGCTTCGGCAATGGGTGTTAATGTTACGGCGGTCAGTTCGGGTTACGCCGACGAGGGCGACACCAGCATCGGCGGCGAGGCAGTCATCTCATTGCAGCAGCCGAAGATCGCGATCGCGGCAGATGAAGGTGTGGATCAGGAATCGTACGGCACGATCTGGTGGACGCTGGAACAAAGCGGAATAACGTTCACACCGATGACTATTGCCAGCATCCGCGGCGGCGGCCTGCGAAATTATAACGTCTTGATCCTTCCCGACGGCTCGCCCGGCCGATACTTCAGCTCTTTCGGTTCAGGCGGCGTTGCCGCATTAAAGGAATGGGTCGCAAACGGCGGAACTGTCGTAACCGTACGCGGCGCTTCTGTTTTCGCCGCGTTGAAAGATGTCGGATTGAGTTCGTCAAAACTGGTCGGAAGCGACGATGACGATCAAAAGGGCAAGGCGGATGCAAAGAGCGAGGCCGCGGCCGTTTCTGCAGCATCACCCTCGCCGCGTTCGGACCGCAAAGCCGCCGCGAGCGAACCGCCGCCAGCGGCCGAACGACAGTCCGAAAGGGCCGAGGATATCGGGCCGACGCTGCCGCCCATCGCCTCGCCATCCGCAGATGCTAATCGCGTTCCCGAGGGACTTCCCGGTTCCATCATGCGCGTTACCGTGGACCGCACGACCTATTTGAACTATGGCGTAAACCAAAACGAACTGCCGGTCATTCTGGCAAGCGGCTATTTCTTCCGCTATTCAAAGGAAGGCGCCAATGCCATGGTTTTTGACGCAAATCCGAAAAAACCATTGACTATATCGGGCTTTGTTTGGGAAGGTAATACTGAGGAACTTTTAAAAGGGACCTCATACGTGATCGACGAAGCGTCAGGCCGCGGCCATGTGATCTTGTTTGCCGAAGACCCATTCTTCCGCGGGCTGTTCCGGTCGATGACCAGAACGTTCTATAATTCGATCCTGTTCAACGGGGTGTTGTGATCAGGCCGTTTGGCAAAAGGGGTGGAAAAAGGCCGGGGCCTGGAGTTTGATCTACGAGGATATGTTCACTGTAAAAGCGGGTTATAGCGATAACATCGAGGTAAAAACGAATGCCGAAAAGGTCCGTGAATTTTTCGCAGACCTAAACAATTTTGTCAGCCTGATGCCGGGCATTGCGAGTATTCATACGGATTCAAAAGGCGTCGCCCATTGGCGGATCGAAGCCGACATTCCGGTTGTCGGCCAAATGGTGCAGAAATTCGCCGTCGAATTGGCGGAAAATAATGAGGAACGCGTCGAGTGGTTCCCCGTATCGCTCGAAACCCAGAATTTTCTGCGCTTTTCGGCGGATTTTCTTGAAAAGGCAAAAAATGTGACGCTCGTCCATTTCTCACA
Source organism: Acidobacteriota bacterium (assembly GCA_963169175.1). Lineage (GTDB taxonomy): Bacteria > Acidobacteriota > Blastocatellia > Pyrinomonadales > Pyrinomonadaceae > OLB17. The sequence continues at coordinate 7,603 of CAUJFK010000089.1, forward strand.
AATGGTCGAGCTGCGCCGCAAATCGGCCCGCGACCTTCACATGCTCGCCGGCCTCGCGGGTGAATCAATAATCAGCAACGAGATGACCAAAAAGGTCACAGAAATGATCCGCGTATTCATCACCAGAGCTAAAGAAAAGCTGGAATGTTAGTATTGCCTCCGCTTCTGTCAGACCCGGGAGCGGTAGCGACTGGGCTTTTCACCATCAGGAGCAATCGCTCCCGGTTCTTACCCCTTCTAGGTAACCGCTCCGCCGTCAACTATTATTACTTCCCCGTTCATGAAGCTGTTGCGGTCGCTGCATAAAAATGCTGCGACCTCGGCTAGTTCCGCCGGACGGCCGAGTCGGCCTTTTGAGACCCAGAATTCGTGTATCTGCAGCAGACGGTCGGGCAGGGTTTGACCGAGGTCGGTGTCAAATATTCCGGCCGCGATCGCGTTGACCGTAACGCCGAAGTTTGCGGCCTCACGCGACAGGCATTTCGTGAACCCGATCATCGCGGCTTTTGACGTAGCGTAATGAACAGAGGTGGGCAGGCTTCTAATTGCACCCACGGACGTGATATTAAGTATCGATCCGACGCGTTCGCGGATCATCTGTTTATAGAACGGCTTTGTGACCGCGAACAGGCTGTTCACGTTCGTATCAACGACCCAATCCCAGCTTTTGTCGGTGGTTGTGGCAAAGTTGTCGGGCTTATTAACCGCCGCATTGTTCACCAGAACGCTGATCGCACCCCAGGCGTCCATGATCTCGCGGGCGATGTGCTTCATCCCGTAACGGTCGGTGACCGAAACCTTGAACGCAAGTGCCCGGCGGCCATAAGACTCGATCCTGGCTTTCACATCTTCGGCCAGGTCCTCACGCGAATAGTAATTAAACGCAACGTCGGCCCCTTCGCGGGCAAAAACCTCGCAGATGGCCGCTCCGATACCGCGCGTTCCGCCGGAAACGAACGCACGTTTTCCTTCAAGCAATAAACTCAATTCAGGCTCCCCGATTGTGACCTCGATCTTTGGGTCAAAAACAAAGGTTAAAGAAAAGCGGTGATTCTGACAAGTCGGAAAGCACGGTATTATACCGATGCTGCCACTGCCGGCACATCAGCCATTTCCGAATTTCCGGGCAGAAGCGCGGCGATCTCGCGGACGATGTAGTCGCGTGAACCCGGTACCGTCAGTCCGGCTGTGGCAGCCTTCAGATCATTGTAACGGCCCGAATTGCCGATCAATGACTGAATCGTCGGCACAATATCGGTCGTCTTCTTGAGCAATATCCCAGCCCCGCGGCGTGAAAGCAGCTTTACTGTCCCGGCCTCCTGCGGCATCGGCGGCGTTGTTAGGTCAGCAATTATAGGCAGACGGCATGCAAGGGCTTCAAATGTTGTAAGGCCGCCCAGTTTCGAGATCATTACGTTTGCCGAATGCATCAATTTTTCGATCTCGTCCGAATACCCAATGACCTTTACCGGGAATTTTGCGTGCTTTGCTATCTCTTCCGCCTCAAGCCGTAATTCCTCATTCTTACCGGCCAGGAATATCGCCTGCACATCCAACTCGCCCG
>CAUJFK010000090.1 GCA_963169175.1 Acidobacteriota bacterium
TGGCGGTTCGGCACTTGATTCTGTCGAAGCCGCCGTTATTTCGCTTGAAGATTTTCCACTGTTCAACGCCGGTCGCGGCGCGGTGTTTACGCATGAGGGCACCAACGAAATGGACGCGTGCATTATGGACGGGCGAACGCCTGAGGCCGCTGCTGTCACGCTCGTGAAAAACATCAAGAATCCTATCAGGCTTGCTCGCCTCGTAATGGAAAAGACCGAGCACGTTCTGCTGGCCGGCGAAGGTGCCAAACAGTTTGCCGAGCAGAACGGCCTGGTATCGGAGCCGGATGAGTATTTTTTCACTGAGCACCGATGGCTCCAATTGCAGGAGGCATTGGCGTCGGGACGGGTTCAACTTGACCATTCGGCCCCCAAACCTATAGGCACGGTCGGTGCGGTCGCGTGCGATTCACGGGGCGATCTTGCCGCGGCGACTTCGACTGGCGGCATGACCAATAAAAAATTCGGCCGCATTGGCGATACCCCTATCATCGGTGCCGGAACCTACGCCGACAACGTCTGTGCTGTTTCCTGCACCGGACACGGAGAATATTTCATGCTCAACGTCACCGCCTACGACGTTGCCGCACGGATGAAATACAAAGGTTTAAGCCTGGCAGATGCCGCACGCGAATCGATCGAACATCTGACGGCAATAAAAGGCGAGGGCGGCCTGATCGCTGTCGATGCAGACGGTAATATCTCGCAGCCCTTCAACTGTGAGGGTATGTACCGCGGTTGGGTAACGTCATCGGAAAAGGTTTACACCGCTATCTACAAATAGCCATTGTATCTTTGCTGAAAGTGTGCAATAGTTCCCGAATTCTCACCAACTGAGCTTTACTTTGGGGCCGGATCGTTTTGTTCATTACGAGGAACGGCTTGGCCGACGAACTTCCACGGTCGATCTACCGAATAGACGAAAGGAGAAGCCAAGAATATGAAGAGAATCATCAGCATATGCGTGCTCGCAGCGGCAGCATTCACGGCAGGCTGTGAACCCGCCGCCAATACGGCGAACACGAACCACAACGCAAACTCGAACGCGTCAAACGCCAACGCAAAACCAGTCGCCGCCGCTCCTTCCAAGGAAGCGTTGTTCGAAATGGACAAAAAGGCAAACGAGGCCTTCGTCAAAGGCGATGGGGCACATTTCGAAGCCATGCTCAGCGACAAATTCGTAAGCTACGACAGCGGCGGCCATATGGGCAAAGCCGAGATGGTAAAAATGGCCGGCGGTATGAAATGCGACGTAAAAAGCTGGTCGCTTGACGAGCCGCAAATGATCCCGATCGACCAGGATACGTATGCCACCGTCTATAAAGCTACGTTCGACGGAACATGCGGCGGCGATAAAATACCTTCGCCCACGCGTGCGCTAAGCGTCTGGACACGCAACGGCGACAAATGGGTGGGAGCTTTTCATGCCGAAACGCTGATCGCGGATGCCAAGAATCCGCCAAAAATGCCGCCGCCTCCTCCGCCATCAGAAAAGAAGGAAGATGCCAAAACAGCGACGGATGCCAATGTTGATGCTCTAATGGCGGTCGAAAAGTCCGGCTGGGAGGCATGGAAGGCGCGCGATGCCAAGAAGCTTGAAGAAATAACGATGAAAACTCTTGGGTTCATCGGCCCTTTCGGTGACTATACCGGAAACCAGGCGGACACGATCAAAGCCTGGACTGGCGGCCCGTGCGAGATCAAAAGCGTAAACCTGAGCGATGCTTCTGCCACAATGCTCTCGCCAACGGTGGCTATTCTCAACTTCAAAGGGGCCGCCGATGGCACCTGCGACGGCCAAAAACTCCAAACCCTTTGGGGCACGAACGTCTACGTGAAAGACGGCGGTAATTGGAAACTAGCGGCCGGCATCGAACGGCCTGCAGCCTAAGTGCGACAAATAGGATGTCCGAAATGTTCTCCGCACTTTTCAGACATCCTATTTTGCCTCCCAATCTGCTAATCACTACTTCGAACAAAAGTCCCAACGACAAGATCCTGCCCGTCCGTACTGAATGAGATCGTTCCGTTGTTGCCCGTGGTCAAGACCTCGGCACCAGCCGATTGCCATCGTTCGACGATCTCCCGATGCGGATGCCCGAATTGCGACATACGGCCGACGGAGATAATGGCGAATTGTGGCCGTGTTGATGCGACAAACGCTGGCGTTGACGATGTATGGCTTCCGTGGTGCGGGACCTTTACCACGTCAGCCTTTAAATCAGGACCGATGATCTCGGATTCAGCCACTTGCTCGATATCTCCGGCGAGCAGAAATGAACGCGCTCCGTACGTCAGACGAAGAACAATAGAACGATCATTCTCTTGCCATAGCCCGGTCACGTCCGGAGGCGGGTTAAGAACTTCGATAACGACTCCGCCGACCTCGAATCTTTCACCGCGTGTCAGGCCTTCGACCGGCACGCCATGTCGGTCGAGCACGGCTTCGAGCCTCACCTGGTCCGGATCATCCTTCTGCGGCCGTCCGAACCAGGCCATACCTATTTGGAAGTTCGCGGCCACATCGGCTAACCCTTGAATATGATCGGCGTCCGCATGCGTGCCGACAAGATGATCGATCCGCGAATAGCCTTTTTCCCAGAGAAATTCGGAGGCCACAGTTTCGCCGATCGACGGCCGGTCCGGTTCGAAGGGTTCATCATCGTCATTCCGATACGATGTTCGGCCTCCGCCGTCAACCAGCATCGTTTCGCCGTTTGGAAATTTGATAAAGATAGAATCGCCCTGGCCGACATCTAGAAATTCCATATGCAGGCGGCGGTCCGGGCCGGGTGTACTGAATGGATGAAAAATGATTATCGCCGCGATGAAAATGGTCCCGAATGCCGGAACAAGCAGTGCCCTCCTAAAGGCAGAACCTTTCGACAACACAAAAGGGTCCCAGAGAAAAACCGCGAAACCGACCAACGCGACAAACGCAAAATATGCGCCGTACAAGCCGCCCTCAAGCCCGGCGTACACCGGAACCCGAAAACTGAGCCAGCCGATGTCGGAGAAGATGCCCGGCACCGAGACCAAAAGCCAATGAAACATCTCTGCGAGCTGTGTGAATGGCAACGCCAACGCCATGCTGATGGATGAAGAAAGCAGCGCGGCGAAGGCGGCAAACGACTCAAGCGCAATAAAACATCCAACCCAGAGATTCGCAAGCATCGAGATCGGGACAACCCGATGAAAGTAATGTACGACCAGCGGCAGCATCGCTATCTGTACGATAACCGAGACGAGAACTCCATCAAAAAGATAGGCTAAACACTTCTGAGTGTTTCGGCGGATGGCGAAAAAAGGCGATTTGAAAAGATTGGCGGACCACACGTTCTGCGTACCATCTATCTCCCACCGTTTCGGATTCCAATACAGTGTTTCGCAAAACCCGCTGAGCCATTTTGGGACATTTGCGGGGAATGGCCTTGCCGAGCCTGGCGTCCATTCTCCGATCGATCTCATTGCCCGTATCGCGGGAAAGCCTGCCAGAACGATCGCTCCAACGCTGACGAAGGTCAGTTGAAAGGATGGCGTGAACAGATCGGCGGGACGCCACGCGAGCAGGATAAGCCCGCACGCTCCCAATGCATTCGCAAGCGATCCGGTGCGGTGGATGACGTAGGAAAACCAAAGGATGGTAAACATCAAACTCGCCCGGACGACAGGCACCTCGGCACCAACCGCAAAGGTATAGAGCCACAGAAATCCGCAGGAGCCGACAAACTGTACCCATTTTCGCCGCGTCAACAGGCCAATGAACATCGCGGCAAGTCCGCCGATGAATGTAATATGAAACCCCGAAATAACAAGGATGTGAAAGGTGCCGCCTTCACGAAAAATATCGGCCGTTTCCTTGTCGAGAAAACTCTTGTTCCCGAGCAGCGATGCGATCATCACTCCCGCAACCTGCGGGCTAAAAAGTTCGCGAAATCTTGCGATCAGGCCCTCGCGAATATCGAGACCGGGGCGAGGAGATGTCCACTCCGGCGGCCCGAGAACCTCGACGAGCAAAGGGCTTTTTATCGTCCCGGTTGCGTCGATCTCCTGCCAATCGAGAATAGTTTTCCTCGACATCACTCCGGGGTTTCGGAACCCGTCATCGCGGTCGAGCGCCGTTGATATACGAACCTGAGAACCTGGCTCGAGGTTCAGACGACCAAGATCAGCCTGCATTTCCGGCGTGTCAGCAGCGGCAAACAACCTGACCATTCCCGAAACTGAACGACTGATATCGTGGGATCTTATCGACGCAGCATCAACGCGGATGAAAATGCCACCGTCCCCGATCTCCGGCCGGCCAGCAATAGTTCCGGTCAACTCAATGGGACTGCCGGAGGCGATCTCCAGGCTATCGTAGATCGAGCGTATGCGTTCAGGCGTGATCGATGCGATCTGGGCCTGATAAACGCTGGCTCCGGCGAGCATGAATGCCAGAAAAATGAGCCCCGCTGCGACCCGCGGGCCTGCGACCATGAACGCGGCTATCGCCGCCAGAACGCAGGCTGCGAGCACGACACCAAGGTTGGCCGGAAACAACGAAGACGCGGCGATACCCGCCGCAAATGCAGCGGATAGAAAAAGCAACGGTACTGACGAGAGCTGTGGGCGGCTTGAATTGATGGGCACTCGGGAGTCTATTTTACACGAATCAATGATCGAATGCGGCGGAACCGGGCATCACTCATACCGTCGATCATCATTAATTCTTCAACGCGTTTGAACGGTCCGAATTTATCGCGATATTCGATGATCTTGCTGGCTACTACCGGCCCGATATGCGGAAGGCGTTGCAGCTCTTCAGCGGATGCGTCGTTGATATTTATTTGTTCTAACGAATCCCGGCCTTCGCCTGAGATCTCAGATCTGGCATTTGAAATTTCAGATTTGGAATTTGACATTTCAGATCCGGAATTTGAAATTTCAGTGTTAGCGGCAACCGCTCGGTCATCGCTCGATCGTCCGCTATCAAAACACGCGGGCACGGACAACACCGCGGCAAGTAGAAGAAAATACCGAAAATTCACAAGACTGGTTGTGTTTACGTTCTGGATCTTTCAATTGCCATGAGAGCCATCTGGCTATAACAGATAGTCTGCAAGTAGCTTCTCGCCGATCTCTTCAAATTTTGCGAACTTTGTGTCTGCCCTTTGAGGCCTTTGTGTTGATGTTTTTTCGCAACACAAAGTTCACCAAGTTGAAGACACAAAGAGCGCAAAAGTAATTGCGTTAGCCAGTGCTGAAGTTAAACCTCTTGCCCCATCTCGACCACGTCCTGCAGGTCTTCGTACGCCTTTGGCAAAACAGGCCGCGCTCGGGTTGAGCCGTCCATGTCGCCTATGTAGCCTTCGCGGACCATTGCGTCCAGGATAGCGGCGGCACGGCCGTAGCCAATGCGGAGGTGTCGCTGGAGCAGCGATGTTGAGGCACGTTTGGCGTGAACGACCGATTTCACCGCATCCCAGAACAGCGGGTCACGCTTGCCCGGCAGATCGTCGGCGTCGTCCATTTCTTCTTCGGTCCGGGTGATCGATTCATCATAAACGATCGGGCCTTCAACCTGGGCCTTGATGTGGTTGACGATCTCCGCAATCTCTTTTTCATCGACGAATGCGCCATGCACCCGAACGACCTGCGAACTTGCCGGCGGCAAATAAAGCATATCACCGCGGCCGAGCAGGCCCTCGGCTCCGTTGCCGTCGATGATCGTCCGCGAATCTACCTTCGATGAGACCCTGAATGAAATCCGTGCCGGAAAATTCGCCTTGATCA
>CAUJFK010000091.1 GCA_963169175.1 Acidobacteriota bacterium
TTAATGGCCAATCCTAGCAAGATCAAGGTGATCGACTCGCATACCGGCGGCGAGCCAACGCGCGTTGTCGTAAAGGGATTTCCAGACATTGGCACGGGTTCGATGGCCGCAAGGCTGGAGGTTTTTCGCCGCCAGCATGACCGGCTGCGGACCGCCGTGGTGTGCGAACCACGCGGACACAACGCTATCGTTGGAGCATTGCTCTGTGAACCTTTCGATCCGTCGGCGGCTGCGGGTGTGATCTTTTTCAATAACGTCGGTTACTTGGGAATGTGCGGCCACGGAACCATCGGCCTGGTTAAAACGCTTGAATACATGGGCCGCATTTCTGCGGGCTCTCACAAGATCGAAACGCCCGCGGGCACGGTTGAAGCAGAATTGAACGCTGACGGCACGGTGACGATAACGAATGTCCCAAGCTTTCGATTTGCGGCGGGCACTGCGGTCGAGGTTGACGGCTACGGTACAGTTACTGGCGATATAGCCTATGGCGGCAACTGGTTCTTCCTGATCAGCGCGTCGCCTGTCAGCATCGAATTGTCCAATCTTCGCGAGCTCACAGAATTTGCATCGGCCGTGCGGCAGGCTCTCGGTCAAAGCGGCATCACGGGCGTCGATGGAGCGGAGATAGACCATATAGAACTTTTCGCGGACTCACCTTCGGCCGGCAGCCGCAATTTTGTCCTTTGCCCCGGACTGGAGTACGACCGGTCGCCCTGCGGTACAGGCACCAGCGCAAAGCTCGCGTGCCTGTACGAGGACGGAAAATTAAAAGACGGTGAAACGTGGCGGCAGGAAAGTGTTATCGGCAGCATATTCGAAGGCAGGGTGCGGATCGAAAATGGCATGGTCATTCCGGTGATCACGGGCACCGCACATGTGACCGCCGAGATCCAGTTAGTACTCAGCGAGGACGATCCATACCGTTTTGGAATTGGCTGATGCAGATATTTGATGCAGCTATCATAGGGGCCGGGATAGTCGGTGCCGCATGCGCGGCCGCATTGAGCCGCGAAAAACTTAAGGTCGTTGTCATCGATGCCCACGGGCCGGCAACCGGAACGACGGCAGCCGGAATGGGACATATCGTCGCAATGGACGATAGCGAGGCCCAATTTGCCCTGACAAATTATTCGCAAAAATTGTGGAATGAGCTTGCCGAAGAGCTTCCGCTGGAGTGTGAATACGAACGATGCGGAACGATCTGGGTTGCTGCAAACGAAGACGAAATGGATGAGGCCCGCAAAAAGCAGAATTACTATGCCGGGCACGGAATAGAAGCTGAAATACTCGATACAGAAACTCTGCTTGAGGCCGAACCAAATCTGGCAGAAGCTTTGGCTGGCGGCCTGTTGGTCAAAGGCGATTCTGTCGTTTACCAGATAGGTGCGGCCCAGTACCTTTTGGATAAGGCAGTCCGGCTTGGGGCCGAAGTACGGATCGGCAACCGCGCAAAAATGATCACGCAAGGCCGTGTGGAATTGATGGGCGGCGAGATAATTGCAGCAGATCATATTATCAACGCTGCCGGAGCTGCGGCGTCAGAACTTTCGCCGGAGCTCAGAATCGTAAAACGTAAGGGCCATCTGTTGATCACGGACCGCTACAATGGCTTTATCCGCCACCAATTGATCGAACTTGGCTATCTACGCTCGGCTCACGGCCGCGATGCCGATTCGGTCGCCTTCAACGTACAGCCGCGCAATACTGGTCAGATACTTCTTGGTTCGTCGCGGCAGTTTGGTGCAGAGTCGAACGAGATAGATGCGGCTATCGTTCGACGCATGACGGCCCGGGCGTTCGAATATATGCCGCGGATGAAAAGGCTGTCCGTCATTCGCACGTGGACCGGGTTTCGGCCTGCAACTCCGGACAATCTTCCGTATATTGGAAAGATCCCGGGTTTTGAAAAAGTTTATGCAGCGGCCGGCCACGAAGGGCTTGGGATTACAACTTCGCTTGGTTCGGCCGAACTTCTCACGGCGGAAATAATCGGGCGGCAGCCCGCTATCCCCCTTGGACCTTATAGCCCGTCAAGAAGCATTTCGGAACATTGATCACCATCTCGATAAACGGAAAGCAGGTCTCGATGGCTGACGGCACAACGGTCGCGGCCGCTGGTCTGAATGCGGGTGAAATGGCATTTCGCACCTCGGTCAGCGGACAAGGCCGCGGCCCGCTGTGCGGTATGGGAATTTGCTTTGAGTGCCGATTGACGATCAACGGCGAACCACATATCCGCAGCTGCGTGATTTTGGCAGAAGATGGAATGGAGGTCGAGACAGGTGAATAGGATCGCGGCCGAGATCGTTATCATCGGCGGCGGGCCAGCGGGTATGGCGGCGGCCGTGGCCGCGGCCGAAGTCAGCAAGAGTGTTGCGGTCGTCGATGACAACCCACGCCTGGGAGGCCAGATCTGGCGGGCGGAACTAAAAAGGACAAAAGCATCGGCTGCGGCAAAGTTGATATCGGCGATCGAAAGCGGTTCAATTAGGTTGATCTGCAATGCTCAGGTCTTTGACGTATCGGCCGGGAATGTACTCGCGGCAGCAACACCGGACGGACGCGTTGAGATCGAATATGGAAAGCTGATTCTCGCAACCGGGGCCCGCGAAAGATTTCTTCCTTTTCCAGGTTGGACACTTCCCGGCGTGTTCGGCGTCGGCGGCCTGCAGGTTCTGGTAAAAGGCGGTTTTGGTGTCGGGGGGAAAAGAGTTGTTGTCGCCGGCACCGGTCCGCTGCTTCTTGCAACGGCTGAATATCTTCGATCGAAGGGAGCTGTAGTTCTTGCCATCGTGGAACAGGCTCCGCCGTCGCGGATCCGTCGCCTCGGGATGGAATTGTGTCGACGGCCATCAAAACTCATTCAGGGAGCTGTCTTGCGGGCGAAGTTGATCGGCATTCCTTATCTTACCGACTGCTGGGTTACCTCGGTCGAGGGTGAAAAATGTCTGGAACGTGTGCGGCTGCAGCACAAAGGCAAGCCGGAGTCGATCGAATGCGATCAGTTGGCGTGCGGCTTTCATCTCATGCCAAATACTGAACTTGCCTCACTGCTTGGCTGTGATCTCGGAGACGGCTTTGTGGCCGTCGATGCATTTCAGAGAACATCGTGCGAAAATGTTTATTGCGCAGGAGAACCGACCGGAATAGCGGGCCTCGACGCTTCTCTTGTTGAGGGCACGATCGCGGGCTTTGCGGCCGCGGGTAATACGGACGGCGCGCGGGCGTTGTTTACCGACCGTGATCGTTGGCGAGAATTTGGCCGAGTGCTTGACCGCACTTTTGAGCTCCGGCCGGAATTGAGATATCTCGCCGAGGACAACACTATCATCTGCCGCTGTGAAGACGTGCCGTTTGCCAAGGTAAAAGAATTTGACAACTGGCGCTTGGCAAAGCTGCAAACGCGGTGCGGCATGGGCCCTTGCCAGGGTCGAGTTTGCGGGGCGGCCGCGGAGTTTCTTTTTGGATGGAAAACCGGCCCGGTTCGCCCGCCGATAATTCCTGTCAGATCGGAGGACCTATGAATTTTGAATGGAAAGGCGTAATGCCCGCCATCACCACTTGTTTTGACGAGAATCTTCAGATCGACCACGAGTTTACTGCAAAGCACGTCGCCTGGCTTATCGAAAATGGGTGCACTGGGATCGTGGCCAACGGCAGTATCGGCGAAGGCGGTACGATGTCACTGGACGAAAAGATATCGCTTTGGAAAACTATCGTTGGATCGGTCGGTGACCGGGTGCCGGTGATCGCGGCGATCGCTTCGATGACGACCGCTGATGCCATCGCTCAAACCAAGGCGGCCGAAGAGGCTGGCTGCAGCGGCGTGATGGTGCTGCCGCCATATATCTATCGCGGTGACTGGCGTGAGATGAAATATCATCTTTCTGAGATCATCGGGTCCACGCCGCTTTCGTGCATGCTTTATAACAATCCGGTGGCGTACGGCACTGATTTTTTGCCGAAACAGATCGTGGAACTAGCAAGTGAACTTCCTAACCTTCACTCAGTAAAAGAATCGAGCACCGATGTCCGCCGCATCACCGCGATCCGCGCGTTGGCCGGTGACCGATTGAAGATCTTTGTCGGTGTGGATGACGTGATAGTCGAAGGCATCAACGTCGGCGCCGTCGGCTGGGTCGCGGGGTTGGTAAGCGCGTTTCCTAAAGAATCCGTAGATCTGTTCAACTACGCGATCAACGGCGAGGCGGAAAGGGCACGCGAACTTTACGAATGGTTCCTCCCGCTCCTCCGCCTGGATACCGTGCCGAAGTTCGTGCAGCTTATAAAGCTCGTCCAGGAAAAGGTGGGCTGGGGCAGCACTCGTGTCCGCCCGCCGCGGTTAGAATTGACCGGCACCGAGTTGGAAGAAACACTGGCGATCATCGACCATGCCCTGGCCACACGCCCTCGTGCAGAGGCCGCCGGACACTGAACGTAGAAGGCCGAGAGCGTAAGCAAGGGCGTAAACGCGATAGTGAGTATTACTTCTTTTCGTGATCTTCGTCTCTTCGTTTCACGGTTTTCGTGGTTATGGGCGAAAAGCCGGACCACTAAACTCACGAAACGAAGACACGAAAAATACACGAGAAGAAGGTGACTGTAGAATGCCTGCGCTTCGGCATCGGCAATTGTGCGTTATGGAAATAGAACTAATCGGAACATCGATCATAGGGTTTTCGCAGGGCGGCAATACTGCCGAAACTTTCACTGCTTTCGATCCAACAAGCGGCAAGGCGGTGACCCCAGTATTCTATTCGGCGACGAGTGGAGAACTCGAAAAGGCCGCGAAGCTTGCCGACGAGGCCAGGCTGCCGTACGGCGCGGTCGCTCCGGTCAAACGGGCCGCGTTTCTTCGCTCTATCGCCGACAATATCGAAGCCCTCGGCGATACTCTTATCATGCGAGCATCGCTCGAAACCGCGTTGCCGAATGCCCGGTTCGAAGGCGAACGGGCGCGAACCTGCTTTCAGCTTCGAATGTTTGCTGACCTGCTTGAAGAAGGCTCATGGGTTGAAGCTCGGATCGACCACGCCATTCCTGACCGCCAACCGCAACCAAAGCCAGATGTTCGGTCAATGCTCCGGCCGATTGGCCCGGTCGCAGTGTTCTGCGCCAGCAATTTCCCACTCGCATATTCAGTGGCAGGCGGCGATACCGCATCCGCATTGGCGGCTGGCTGCCCGGTTATCGTCATCGGACACACGGCCCATCCCGGAACAGCCGAATTGGTCGGTACGGCCATCTCAAAAGCCGTCCGTGAACACGAAATGCCCGAGGGTACATTCAGCCTGCTATTTTCTGCAGGCTATGAGATAGGCCAGTCGCTGGTCAGGCATTCGGCGATCAAAGCGGTTGGATTCACCGGTTCACGAAAAGGCGGGCGAGCATTGATGGATATCGCCGCTGCCCGCCCAGAACCGATCCCGATCTATACAGAAATGAGCTCGGTCAACCCGACGTTTCTACTTCCAAATGCGATCAAGGAACGCGGCGATGAGATCGTGAAAGGCCTTCATGCCTCTGTGACGACGGGAGCCGGGCAGTTCTGTACAAAACCTGGCCTTGTGTTCCTGCCGAACGATGCGGATAGGTTCGTTGCAGATTTTAATTCTCAGATAGAGCAGACCGCTCCGCCGCCGCTGCTTACAGGCGGCATTCGTACGGCATACGTCGTGGGCAGTCAGAAACGGGCGGGCGAAGTCGATAACACGGCCGCTAATGAAGTCACACAGCTTCCCGGTTTTGCGGTCAATCCATCGGCGTTCGAGACCACGGCCATCGAATATCTCAATACGCCCGGCCTTAACGACGAGATATTCGGCCCGACCACGCTGCTAATTCGCTCGGGCGAAAAGGAAGAACTTCTCCGCATTGCCCGCGCCCTCGAAGGCCAGTTGACCGCATCGGTCCACGGCACCGAAGAGGACCTGGCCGAATACGCCGACCTGATAGCGATCCTCGAAACAAAGGCCGGACGGCTGATATTCAACGGCTTCTCGACCGGTGTCGAGGTCTGTCCGTCTATGGTCCACGGCGGCCCGTATCCCGCAACATCAGACGGCCGCTCGACCGCCGTTGGCTCGCGGGCGATCACCCGCTTTGCACGGTTGGTGTGCTATCAGAATTTTCCGCAGAGCTCCTTGCCGAATGAATTGAAAGACAAGAACCCGCAGAACATCTGGCGGATGGTTGACGGCCAAGTTTGCCAGAGCCGCGAGCGGTAGCGTTCAATCCTTCCGCTAAGGGTTAGAATGAAACCGGCGATACCGCCAGTCCTCACCAATATTCCTACCAACATTCGAAACCCGAACACTTCAATCGGAACTCGGAGTGCAGATGCCAACCTATCGCCGCGTCTGACTCTATTTCAAATCGCCGCGCTATCTCGTTATCGCTGAACAACAAGGAATACATCCCATGCCCAACGCCCAGCACTTGATCCAGCCGTGTCATAAACCTTGGCTCTGAATCGGAACTTGTTTCCAAACTCATCCGTCCGTTTTGATTCCTTATATTTAAGGTCAATCTTGCGGATGCCTAACTCCTGCAAGGCGAATAATTCATTGGACTCCGAAGCACCGTTATGATTTGTATCCTGCCATAATCGGAGATTCAGAAAGACAGAATCTTGGTTGCTTATAGTACCATCTCCATTTCCGCCATTTGTGGGTTTGTCATACTCCGCCAGCGCAAGAAAGCCATTTTTTATCGTTCCCAGACGAGGCGTTGGCTGTGGCGTAAAATTCCCAAACAACTCCATTCCATCATCAATTCTTCCGTTGCCATTTCTGTCAAGGGCCAACCACGCATCGTCAGATGACAAGGCTGTCCACGAACGACGTTCGGTCTGACCATCTGAGTTCAAGTCAAAATCAACTCCATCTGTCGGACTTGTCAAAGCAAATCCGTCACCAGTAATATCTATGATGATTGGGGAACCGTCATTACACGAACATGTCGATTCGTCCCACACGCCGCGAATTTGATTACAAACCCATCTGTCGTCAGGGTTGCACCTAATGTTTTCTGTATACGTTCCGGCCCGCTGGCCCGGGTTTCCAGGTGTCCCATTTTCGCCGGCGGCACCATATCCGTGGTCACCGCCGTCCTGGCCATCGCCCCCTTTTGTTCCCTCGGCTGGGTTACATGAAAGATTTAGTCCGCCGTTACCTCCTCTTCCTTTATCTCCAAACCTCCCCGGGGGACCTCCCGCCCCAGGTAAACCGGAGCGCCCAGCTCGTCCAGCACTTGAATTGTAGACTACGCCGGCAAAACCCCATGGGATTGAAACAGTAATGTCACCCCCATTTTTGCCATTAGCGCCTTTTCCTCCTGTACCGCCTTTGCCGCCTTGCCCACCGTGCGCGCCATTTTTGCCAGTGCCCCCACTGCCTTGCCCAATATTGCACGCACAACTAGCCCCCGCCCCCCCGTTGCCGCCATTGCCGGCCGTTCCTCCAAGTCCCCCAGGGCCGCCTGGCCCACCATCGCCGCCATCGCCCCCATAAGTATGTATCGTGAAGGTTCCCTGGTAGCCATCGGGGACCTCACCATTGTAGTTACCACCAGGCGTTCCGTCATAACCGATTCCTCCCGTGACACCAGTTCCACCGGTTCCACCGTCAGTTGCAACACCGCCGTCACCGCCATTTATATTTCCCGCACATGAGCCAGCACTTCCGGTGTCCCCAATGTTACCATTAGTTCCCGTAGGGCCTGCGCCTCCTGGGGTTCCGGTCCCGCCGGACGTTCCTGGATTCCCTTCCTGGATAATGCTAAAGTCCGAATTTGCTTGAAAGCTATAACCTTTATTCCTGAAAATACTTGGCCACGGCAAAGAATTCGCCACTATTGTAGAGTTACCGTTAGTTGAATTTCTTTTCTGATTTCTTAGCCAATCTTCACGTCCGGGGCCATGAAGGTCGATCTTGATACCGCTATTCTTGAGAAAAGACAATCCAAGCTTGGAAAAACTGACAGGATTGACCCTGTTAAAAGAAACTTTGGTGATGGCCTTGTCAATAACGTGACTCAGATTCGTCCCCAACGGACCCATGCCTTCGAGAGGGATCATTGTTAAATCATATGGTCCTCTGATCTCAGGGTTGTGCCCTTCGAAAACTACGTATTTGGAAATGAGTACGGTATCACCAGTTAATTCCACCTTTTCGGGCAAATAAAGAGTATCGGCGATCTTGACTCCGCTTATTTTTTTTTCCGTTACCAGCGAAGTCTCAAATTCAGCCATGGCGGCCAACTTCATCCTTACCTCTTGTCTCAAACCCCTGTCCATGATTTCTCTTGGCTCGAAAGGAAGGCCATACTGGAGCAGAAGATTTCTTGACTTCTCGAAGCCCTTTCGCGTTATAGCGTCACCATTGTCGGTAGCAGACTTGTCTTGGGCCGTAGCCGTGAGCGGGCGAAAGAGAGGATAGTTTGGCCGAAGTAGCAACACAGATCCGACAATTATTATTGTGAGGAGTACGGTTGAACACTTTTTGAGCGTTTGGTTCATGACTTCTCCTCTTCTCCGGTTCACAAGATATACGAAAGGCCGATACGATAAACTATTCGTTAGGCAATAGCATCGTTAAGCCGAAGTGTACTCGCACCTAGAGCTATTTTGCAATAAGTTTTTTGAAAACCCAGTCGGGCTGAATCTCGGCAACCTAATGCATTCAGTTAGGGATTATTTGCTCGAAGAAACCATGTATAGATCACAAATACTCCAAGCTTGTTTACTTACGCGCAGAACTCCTTTCACCTCGCAAAAACCCGCGAGAGATCGTTAAAACCCTTGAACTCCAGCGCATTACCGCTTGGGTCGAGGAAGAACATTGTCCCGTGTTCGCCAGGCTCACCGGTAAAGCGGACCTTTGGTTCGATGATGAATTTTACGCCTTTGGTTTTGAGGCTTTCCGCCAGTTCCTTCCACGCCTCCATCTGCAAAACGATTCCGAAATGCGGCACCGGAACGTCATCGGCGTCCACATGATTGCTCGCTTTTACTCCGGCACAGTTTTCGGCCAAATGGACAACGATCTGATGGCCGTAAAGATCAAAATCGACCCAGCGTTTGGCACTGCGTCCCTCCGGGCAGCCAAGCACTCCGCCATAAAATGCACGGGCAGCTTCAATGTCATTAACTGGAAAGGCGAGATGAAATAGGCTGGTCATACATTTAAGCTAAAAAACCACCACAGATAAACACAGATATCCACTGATGGACACAGATACTTCTATAGGGCAAGTCGCTTGATCTCAACGCGAGGGGAGCCAAAGTTTAATAAAAGGCCTAGCCGGATTCCCGTTGCTTTAAGGTAATTAAGGCACTGTGCCTTGTGTGCTTCGTCCAAAGACCGAACTGCCTTCACTTCAATGATAACGCAGCCTTCGACAACTATATCCGCATCATAATACCCTACACGAACGTCATCATAAAACACATCGACTCGTTGCTGTTGTACGACCTGAAAGTCTAGCTTCCGCAATTCATACGCGAGAGCATTCTCATAGACCTTTTCCAAGAATCCACAGCCAAGGGTATTGCTGACCTTAAAAGCACAGCCAATTATCTTTTCTGTAACCTCGGACGGAGGTAATTTCGTCGATGCCTCGCTGAATAAACTTGCCAGTAATTCGTTTTCGTTGCCTTCATCAGTGTTTATCATCTTGATCTGTGTCCATCTGTGGACGATGCTCCTTTTCCGATCTGCCGGATCGCTCCGAGATGATATGCAGAGTGGGCGACCAACCCAATGGCCATGCCGGCATTGATCTCGGTCCAATCGCGGCCTTCGGCCAGGCAGCGGAGCGCATTTTCGTAGGCACGCCTAACACTTTGGCGCAGTGCGTCCCATTCCGGTTCGGCGACCGTTTCGATCAGCCAACTATCTTCCCAATTGACCCGCTCGGTCCGGCCGTTGAGAAATTCGCATAGACGGTCAAGGTAAAATTTCGCGTGCTCGGTCTGCGCGGCGATCGTCGTACCGTGAAATTCACGCGATGCGGCGGCAGAGTTGATCGCGGCAAGCGTATTAAAAAATCCGATGCCGCGGTCAAGATAAGCGCTCGGCTGGCCCTCGGGCGAGCCTTCAAAAGTTTCACGAAGAAGATATGCGACCGACTCAACAAACGTCGTTTCGGATGAGCCTTGTTTTGCTTGTGCGGTTTCCATTTGTGTTACCCTCAGAAATTGCCTCTTAAATCTCGTGGACGAAAATATCGAAAAACTTGTGACCGCGGCCCAAAACAGCCTTGCGGACAGCACTTTTATAAAACTTGTTCTAAGCAATTATAAAGGCCGCGAGCATGGTCTGCAAAAAAT
>CAUJFK010000092.1 GCA_963169175.1 Acidobacteriota bacterium
ATTCGACACCGAAGGGCATGCGAAGGACATCAAGGAATTTGAGGCCGGATCGGCGGGCGAATCGGCGGATTTCAGTGGGCAGTGGAAACTTGATCTCGACTTTCAGGGCCAGACAGTCCCTGTCACGCTGACGATCGAACAATCCGGAAACTCTGTAAGCGGTTCGATCGAGACGGCCCTTGGCAACGGAGAGATCACCGCCGGTTCGGTTCGCGGCAGCAGCCTTTCAGCGACCGCTGATACGGAAATACAGGGCCAGAATGTTGAATTCGTGATTAACGGCAAACTCGACGGGGAAGCCATCACGGGTACAATATCCGCGGCGGTTATCCCTGATTCATTATCTTTTACTGGCAAACGGCAGTAATGCGTCCGCAAATCTGCGTCGAAGTTCAATTAGCGGACAGTTACAGTTGAATCGTAAATGCATTTGTGCCCTTTGTGACTTCAACTTGGTGAGCTTTGTGTTAAAAAACCGCAAACAAGCGGTCATCGGCACGAAACTACTCCGAAATTATCCGTAACAGGCAACTTAGTCGGTACTGCTCTCGTGGGCCGCGACAATGATCCATCGATCGCCGATCCGCGCGAAGAAGATCGTTATTTGCCGGATCACATCCGATTCTCGCCCAGAGACGGCCTCCACGCGAAACGTATAAACGGCGGCATCGCCGTAGGTGAGTATCGCGTCGGCCTGGCCGCGAAACGCGGTTGAGCGTTTTGGTGAAGGGACCTGGATAGCCGCAAGGATCCCTCGCCCCATGCCGGCCACACCTTTTGCGTTCGTCGAGACAAAACGATCTGAAATCTTGCGGCCAAGCATCTCGTCGAAAGCGCCGTCCATGGAGGAATGTGCGGACGCCAGGTCCTGGATCAGTTGGCGCACCTGTCTTTCTGCTTCGAGATCGGTGTTGACCGGCGGGCGTGCTCGCGACTGTAAGGCTGCGACCGCGGGATGCATCGGGTAAAAGGGCTTCGGGTCGCATTCAAAGGTGTTGTTGTGGCTTGCGGCGAATTTCCATTCCTCACCCTGCTTGACCCAAAGTTCGGTGCCCTGGGTCCTCGTCAGACATTTTTGGCCGCGATACTGCCAATAATGTTCCTTGGCAATTGTGACGATAGCGGTGCCGCCATATTGATAGATCACGGGCGTCCTGCTTTCGTAACGAAGTGTCTGGTAGTCAGGCCGCTTGCCGCTCCTCAATATGATCGAATCTGCTCGCGTCATTGCGACAAGCTGATCACGAAGATTGAACACCGGTTTACCGCGGACCGCTAGGTGATTTTCAAGGTAAAGCCGCTCGAACGGTATCGGGTCGCGGGCAAGATATGCTCTGGATATTTCCGATATTGAGTTTAGTATTTGTTCTTTGTCCGATGGGCTGTCGGACGGCAACTGTCCAAGGGCGAACGGGCAGACCGACGCAATAAGCATCAGTGCCAGGTTCGCCTTTTTCATTTCTTCGCCCTCCGAAGCTAACGCGACTTAGCTTTTCAATGGCCGAGATCACGCCTACCCATCAGTTCCTTGCAAAACGCGGCCAAATTTAAGAACCCTCTAAATTGCCGACTCACTATTTAAAGAGACGAACAAAACGACGGCGGGTTGCCTAAGCCATCCCTGGATAAATACGTTCGATAGTGTCGCGTTCGGCTAAATGATAGCACGAATGCGAAGTATGAAAGGCTATAATCGTATCGGCAGACCGACAGGTAGGGTTCATTCAACGAAGATATGTTTCGGTGACGGACGCTTGTTTCGTGAGACTTCGTGTCTTCCGTTCGCCTGTTTCGTGGTCAATCGATCCGGCTTCGCCACCACGAATAGCACGGATCAGGAGGCGAAACTCTAGATCCGAAGATCTTCCTTTGGACCCGAAAGCACTCTGCACAAACCCGTGGCTGACAGCCTGCCTAATTTCATGGCGGGAGTTTTGAGTTGCGAGATTTGCTGCCGGACGCTTTTTAACGGGAAGCGGGTTATCCGAAAGCGGGAGCTCGCAACTCAAAACCTTGGGTGGAACTGTTTAGCTTGCTCGCCTTAGCGGCGGTGCCGCCGAGTGCTTTTGGACCCTAAGCAAATGGTCGATAAACGAGGATGCGGCCTTTTTCGAAAGTTCGGATGTATTGCAGTTCAAAAGCTGCAGACATTCTTCTTCCTGATCTATGCCGGCCTCGCGGCTGATCGCACGGATCATTCCAAGCTGCTTTGCCGTAACCAGGTCTGAAAGCCCCATTGCAACAGGTTCGGCCGGAAAATTAGAGACGTTCGCTCCGGCCGTATCAGCACCGAACCTTTCTCCGTCGATCGCATCAAATTCCTTTTTGTACAGATCGCGTGCGATGCCAAATTTCACTGCCGCCCGCTTAAGGGCGTCATGCTCGGCCTTTTTGATCCCCATATCGCTAAGGGCACTGCCGGTCCCGATGCCTTCGCGTGTGATCCCGTCGATAGTGATAGCGACCGTGACGGCCATGATATCGCCTATCTGGCGTATGTCCTTGATCGTGTGGCCCCAGTTCGGCGCCGTTTCATCTAGAACGTCGGCGACCGTATGCCACTCAACGTAATCGACCATCTGCACATTTCCGTTTCGGTCGCGCCATCCCTCACGCTGGCGGACAAGGTTTGGGTCAACGTTATTTCGCAGTTCGCGAAGCGTTTCGCCGAAGTGCAGCACATTATCCGCGGGCGGAAAATCGACGGCCGCTGCTTTTTCGTTCTTATTGACGTGTGTCATTTCTTTCATTGCTCCTGATGTATATTCCCGCCGGTAAAGTGCGTTAACAAGCTTTTTCGCTTCAAAGGCCTGCGGTTAATAGAAGCAGCCTTGCCTACTTACCGGTTTCTGTTCGCGGCGGCCCAGGCCGTGTCGCCACTCAGTTTTTCAACGGACGGCTTAAGCTTTCGCCTGCTTAACGTGCCATCCGTGAAACAGTGTATCAAACGATCTTGTAAGTTGCAAGCCTGAAACAAGGTGTTGCATTTAAAATTTTCCTGTGTTATGTTTTATCCGTGAAATGCACTAAGCACCTGTGAGACTACTTATCTTGCCGGTACTCAGGAGGAAGATATGGCGTTTAAGAACGACAATTTTGTAAACACGATCGAACTGGGAAGGGCGATCAAGCGTAGAAGGGAAGAACTCGGCCTGAGCCTGCGTGACGTGGCGAATGTGACGGATGTTTCAGCATCGACGCTTTCGCGGATAGAGAACGGTACGGGCAAACCAGATGCCGACAACATCGCCCGGCTCACCGGTTGGCTGGATATGCCGATCGACCGGGTAATGAACAAACAGTCCGCATCTGATGTGGAACCGGTGATCTATTACCCGCATGAGGCGACGCCCGAGATAGTCGAGGCCCACTTGCGTGCCGACAAAAAGCTGACGCCCGAAACGGCAAAGGCCCTGGCGGAATTATTCCGTGTGGCATACAAAGAGTTTAGCAAGACGGGCAAGCGATAATTGTACCGCTAAGGCCGTTAGATAACTTCGCAGATCTGAAAATTTATGAACACCATCGCACACGCGCGGCAAACCGCGGCGTCACGGGTCAGTCACCCCAATTTTTCAGTCGATACGACATTTGTCCTCTTTTTTCTTGCATTCGATTGCGGACAGAGGTTCGATCTCGGCTTTGAAGGCCTTCTTTCAGGCGCGACGCTGATGTTGTTCGTCGTTCTGCCTTATTTTCTTCCGTTTGAAGGCGAAAAGCCCGCTTTTGAACTTTGGGTCCTCGGAAGGGCGGCGATCGCATGCCTGGCGATCGTGCTTGGCGTAATGTTCGGTCAATCGATCGGCGTTGTCCTGCCCGAAATGTTCCGGTTTCTGCCGCTGACCTTGCTTATAATCGCTGGATTCGTGAGCCTCTATTTTCAACTCTACAGCCTGCTCAAACTTCGCCCGGCAAAATAGGCAAAAGGCCCGGACGAAGGAAAACGAGATCCGTGCGTGTATCTGGAACATGCACGGATTTTTGCTTGTATTTTGTAATGTTATAACGTATGTTATACGAACGGAGGCCACATATGACAACGACTTTAAAACTTACGACAATCGGAAATTCGACGGGTGTCATTCTTCCGAAGGAAATCCTTGAAAAGCTCCGCGCGCAAAAAGGCGATACCCTCATGGTGCTAGAGACCAAAGATGGT
Organism: Acidobacteriota bacterium; assembly: GCA_963169175.1. Lineage (GTDB taxonomy): Bacteria > Acidobacteriota > Blastocatellia > Pyrinomonadales > Pyrinomonadaceae > OLB17. The sequence goes on from CAUJFK010000092.1 coordinate 4,160, forward strand.
GTCGAGCTAACTAGTTATGATCCTGCTGTCGCGAAGCAAATGGAGATCGCGGAACGGGTAATGCGAGAGGATCGCGATGTCCTGCGAAAGTTGGCGGAGTGAGGAATGGATGTCGTCTGGATTCTCGAAGAAACGGTGACGGCCATACACAACCGCCAGATAGCGGAACATGGCGGAAGCGATGGCACGCGCGATGTCGGGTTGCTTCAATCTGCGCTGGCCCGTCCGCAAAACCTATTGGCATATGGCGAAGATGTGGATATCGGTGCTCTCGCTGCGGCCTATGCTTACGGCATCGCGAAAAATCATCCATTCATTGACGGTAATAAAAGAACGGCTCTCGTGGTGATGCGAACATTCCTTGCGGCAAAAGGCGTTGACTTCATGGCCGATCAGCAAGACAAGTACATTACCATTCTAAAGCTCGCTGAAGGATCGTTGGACGAAGAGCAACTCGCTGCATGGGTCCGGAAATGCATTGCTTAGGCTGTTGCAAACGCGGCCTCGTAGGTGCTGATCGTCTGATGTATTTGGGTAACCTGCTCTATCAGCGTTTCATATTGCCGCAACGTCAACGCCTGGGCACCATCGCACATTGCTTCTTCCGGGCACGGGTGAACTTCGATGATCAGGCCGTCGGCCCCGACGGCGACGCCGGCTCGGGCCAGGGGCGTGACCATATAATTATGGCCGGTGCCGTGTGACGGATCGACGATGACGGGCAGGTGGGTGTAACGATGCAGGGCTGGGACGACGGATAGGTCCATCGTGTTTCGTGCATGATCGGCAAAGGTCCGGATGCCGCGTTCGCATAAAATGACATCATAGTTTCCCTCTGCCATAACGTATTCCGCCGCCAGCATAAATTCATCTAGCGTCGCCGACAGGCCGCGTTTGAGCAGCACCGGTTTTCGCGTTTTCCCAACATATTTCAGCAGTGAAAAATTCTGCATATTCCGGGCACCGATTTGGATGCAGTCGCCGTATTTTTCGACCAGATCGACACCGCGTTCGTCCATTGCCTCGGTCACGATGTTCAGGCCGAATTGCAGGCGGACGTCCGCGAGTATCTTCAGGCCGTCTTCGCCTTTGCCCTGAAATGCGTACGGTGAGGTCCTGGGTTTGAACGCTCCGCCGCGGAAAAATCTCGCACCGCTTTTTGCGACCGCTTCGGCGGCGGCAAAAACCTGATCGACTGTTTCGACCGCGCATGGCCCTGCTATGACGGCCAACTCAGGCCCGCCGATAGAGGCATTGCCGACCTTGATAACCGACTTTTCCGGCCTCAAGTCGCGCGATATCAATTTGTACGGTTTTGTCACCCGGATCGCATCAGCAACACCGGGCAGATTCTCAAAATGCGCCGGATCGACCGAGCCGCGATTGCCCGTTATTCCAATGGCCGTGCGGTTCTGGCCCGGCATCTCGTGAGCACGAAAACCCAGCGTTTCGACGATCTCAATAACCCTTTCAATTTCCGATGCCGAAGCATCCGGCTTCATTACGATCAGCATAATTGTTCGACCTTATAGCAAACCTAAACTCTATGTGTCCCAAACATCTTTTGCAAACACCGGCAGATACATGACCCGTCGGGAGTGTGCCGTTCGATTTTGGATTGGAGATCGCGGAATGGGGCTCAGATCTAAAATCCAAAATCGGCAAGCCAAAATCGAAAGGGCACCCTAGCTACCGCTCAGGTTTCTGCCTTTGAGGCAGCAACCAGCCGACGAGTTCACGTACGCATTTGACCGGATCGATCTCCGCGTTCACACACTTTTCGATCTCCACCACAATTGCCGAGCCGACGACCGCCGCGTCGGCATAACACCAAACGGCTTCGATCTGTTCACGCGTCGATATACCAAAACCAACGGCAACCGGCAGATCGGTATATTCTCTAACGCGCTCGACCAGGGCCTCGGCCGTTGTACTCGTTTCATTCTGTGCGCCAGTCACACCGGCACGCGAAACGGCGTAAATAAAACCGCTCGACCGTTCGGCGATCTTTTTAAGACGATCTTCGGTTGTGGTCGGGGCGATCAGCGAAATAAGGTCGAGACCATTCTTTCGAAGGACGTCCGCGATCTCGGCCGCCTCTTCATCGACCGCGTCGGTCACAAGGATGCCGTCAACGCCCGCGTCCGCCGCGTCGTCCGCCAACCGCTCAATGCCGTATCGGAACAGCGGATTAAGATAACTGAACAGGACGAGGGGAACGTCCGTTTCAGTCCGCAAGCCGGCGGCCATTGCCAGCACGTCCTTTAGCGTAACGCCGTTTTTCAATGCCCGCTGCGACGATGCCTGGATCGTCGGCCCGTCCGCCATCGGATCGGAAAAGGGAACGCCTAACTCAATAATGTCCGCTCCGTTTTCCACGAGCGTCAGTACGATCTGTCTGGAAGTTTCGAGGTTCGGATCGCCCGCCGAGACAAAAGGTATGAAGCCCTTTCGACCTTCTGCTTTCAAGAGATCAAAGTTTGAGATGATCCTGTTCATTTTTGCGTCACTGAAAACTAATAACTCAACACGATGCACTGGAGAAAATGCTCGTACGATGCAACAGTCATGAGACCTGGATTGGGCACACTCCCTACCGGTCGTGTTTCTGCCTTAAAAGTTCGGCGACTGTATTTACGTCCTTGTCTCCGCGGCCGGAAAGGTTGACTAAGAGGATAGAATCTCGCGGCATCTAACCAGCGGTATTCGCAACATGCGCGATCGCGTGCGACGACTCAAGTGCAGGGATTATTCCTTCCGTTTCTGACAGCATGCGAAACGCCGCGAGAGCTTCCTCATCTGAGGCCGAGACATATTCAACGCGGCCTTTGTCATGAAGAAAAGCATGTTCCGGCCCGACGGAGGCGTAATCGAGGCCGGCGGAGACGGAATGCGTCAAAGATATCTGCCCGGCTTCGTCCTGAAGCAAGTAACTCTTTGTGCCCTGCAGAACACCGACTGCCGCCGCGTCGGCCATAAAACGTGCAGCGTGATCGCCCAATTCGCTGCCGTGTCCGCCGGCCTCGACGCCGATCATCCTTACAGGGCCGTCATTTAAAAATTCATGAAACAACCCGATCGAATTCGATCCGCCGCCCACGCAGGCGACGAGCAGATCGGGCAGTCGTCCTTCTTTCTCAAGTATCTGCCCGCGGGTTTCGCAGCCAATCACGCTTTGAAAATCGCGCACCATCAATGGATACGGATGCGGCCCGAGAGCAGAACCTAATAGATAATACGTAGAATTAACATTCGTCACCCAGTCACGAAGCGCTTCATTTATCGCGTCCTTCAACGTTCTCGACCCGGAATCCACGCCGCGTACTTCCGCTCCGAGCAATCGCATCCGAAAGACATTCAACTCCTGCCGCCGCATGTCTTCTGTGCCCATGTAAACTACACAGTCGAGCCCAAAGCGGGCACAAACGGTCGCGGTCGCCACGCCGTGCTGGCCGGCCCCGGTCTCGGCGATGATGCGTGTTTTCCCCATTCGCCGGGCCAGCAAGATCTGCCCGACGCAATTATTTATCTTGTGTGCTCCGGTGTGATTCAGGTCTTCGCGCTTTAAGTAGATTCGCGCACCGCCGAGTTTTTCCGTCAACCGCTCGGCAAAATAAAGCGGCGACGGACGGCCGACAAAATCCTTCAAAAGCAGGTCAAAGTCTCTTCGAAACTCTGCGTCATCGCGATATCCAAAGTATGCATTGGTCAACTCGTCCAACGGCGCCACCAGTGTTTCAGGCACAAATCGCCCGCCGTATTCGCCCCAATATCCTCGTTCATTTGGTTCGTAGGTATTCATGCGTTTTTAGCAATGCGAATAAAATCGGCGACCTTTTTCGAGTCTTTTTTTCCCGGCGATGATTCAACACCGCTTGCGGTATCAACAACGTGCGGACGAACAGTTCGAATTGCGTCCGCCACATTTTCAGGTGTCAGGCCTCCGGCAAGATAGATCGCTGGAGCGAAGGCTTTTGCCTCTATCGCCGAATTCCAGTTAAAGCTATCGCCCGTACCTCCGTATTGGCCCGCGGAGTAAGTGTCTAGCAGAACCGCGTCAACTCGGAACTTGCTGATGCTTCCGGCCTGGAACGTGTCATCGACGCGAACTGCCTTGATCAAGGCGACATCCGCGAGCCGTCTAAGATCGTCAACAAAACGCTCGTCCTCGTCACCGTGCAGTTGGACCGCGGTCAGGCCGATGAGGTCGATAAACTCGGCTATTCTGGACCCGCCCATATTTACGAACACACCAACCTTTTCTATTCGATCGGGAAGTTTGCTGACGATCGCGCGTGCGGCCAATGGCTCAAGGTAACGCGGGCTCTTTTCATAAAAATTGAAACCAAGCATATCCGCTCCGGTATCCGCCGCATGAAGCGCATCTTCGACGTTGGTCACTCCACAGATCTTTACTTTAACCACCGAAAACCGCTCCTTTTTCACAACCACGCCTTCAACGCTGACGTGGCGTCGCCCGACCTCATTAGTGATTCACCAACCAGAAAACCGCTGTATCCAAGACCTGATAATTCTGCGATCTCATCGCGAGAACTGATCCCGCTTTCCGCGATCATTATCGCCCCGGGCGGAGCGTATTTTATAAGTTCACGCGACACGTCAAGCGATACCTCGAACGTTTTGAGGTTTCGATTATTGACGCCTATCAGCATGGCTCCGATCTCCGCCGCGACTTCCATTTCCGCGAGATCGTGGACTTCGACCAGCGCGTCCAGTCCGAGCTCATCTGAAAGCGAACAAAAATGTCGAAGCTCATTGACACGCAATGCCGCGACGATCAGCAATATCGCGTCTGCCCCGATCGCTGCCGACTCATGGATATGGAATTCATCAATAATAAAATCCTTGCGCAGGATCGGCAGATCGACGGCATTGCGAACTGCCCGCAGGTCGTCGATCGAGCCTTTGAAAAAATGTTCTTCGGTCAGAACGGAGATCGCGGCAGCTCCGGCATCGCGGTAATTTGCCGCAGCCAGCGCAGGGGAGACAGAATCGTTGATGATGCCTTTGGACGGCGACGCGCGTTTGAATTCGGCGATAATGTTGTGCTTTGACCTATCGGACAAGGCTTTGCGAAGCCGATATGGATGGGCCTTGCGCACGATCGCGGTACGATCAAAGTTTTGCTTTGCGGTCGCGATCTGCAAACGCTTTGCTTCGATTATTCTTTCCAGTATCGTTCCTTTCATGATCTGACCGCCTCGGCCAGTGCCTCTAGTTTTGCAAGAGCGGCGCCGCTTTCCAAACTTGTTGCCGCCAGCTCGACACTTTTTGACAAGTCATTCCCGCGTCCTGAAAGATGAATTCCCGCAGCGGCGTTCAGCAAGACCATTGAACGGGCCGCCGAATTTTCCCGGCCCGCCAACACACTTCTGATCAGAGCGGCGTTTTCCTCCGCTGATCCGGCCCGGCAGCGATCAATCGTCTGCCCTTTGACCGAAAGGTCGGCCGGAGATATCTCGAACGTGCGCGTCGAGCCATTTTCAACCTCGGCCACCAGCGTAGTTCCGTTTAGCGAGATCTCGTCCAGGCCGCATTCGCCGTGGACGATCCATGACCGTTTTGTTCCAAGACGGGCAAGTGCTCCTGCCATTTTAGGTACCATTTCGCTGCTCCAAACACCGATCAATTGGTGCGGCGCCGATGCGGGATTGCAA
>CAUJFK010000093.1 GCA_963169175.1 Acidobacteriota bacterium
CCGCCTGAGCGGCCCGGACGGCGGCGGTTGTCCGCCGGCGGCGTATAGGTCATCTGCGGCGCAGCCGTTTCGCCTGGCGTTCCGCGAAGATCGCCGCGTCGTCCGCGCTGGTCCGGCGCTTTATCGTTCAGCAGTTTTCCGGTACGTGTCGGAGCTTCCGCCACAACACGTTCGCCGGGCTTCACACCTTGCTTTAATGCATCGCGGGTGAGGGTTAACTGCTTGATCTGGGTTCCGGTCGGACGGAGGACGCGGGTAGTCGTGCCAGTTGCGCTCTGAGCGGGCTCAGCGGGCAACACCTCAGGCATGGTCTCAATTTCGCTTTCAGCATCTTCCGTCGCTGGCGTGCTTTCTTCGACATCAGGTTCGGCCTCGGCCGTTTCGACAGGTTTGACCGGTTTTTTCTGAAGCCTTCGCGTTTTGACCGTTGGCGAGGCCTGTCGCTCGTCGTCCTCAACTTCCGGCGCAGCCTCTACTTCGGCGGGCTCCGAACCCTCGACCTCGTCCGCCGGGGCTGATTCAACATCCTCTTCAGTCGGCTCAGACTCTTGCTTTTTGGTAGCTTTGATGACCTTGATGGCACGCTTTGGCGTCACTTCGGTCTTCGGAAAGTATTTGAGGCGGATCTTGTCGGCCAGCTCTGCGCTGACCGTGTTGGATGGCACGCTGACATCGGCGCCTTCGCGGCGCAGATCTTCCATGACGCGTTTTGCATCCTGTTTCAGCTCTTTTGCTAGATCGTAGATCCGAATTTTTTTACCAATGGCCATATTGATCGTTTTGCGATCCGGATCTATTATCGATCCGATTTCAAGGAGCCCCCGGCTCGAAACCGGCGGCGCAAAGGCTGATCCAGAGTTTAATTGCTCTCATCGCCTTTTTCTTCTACAACTTCTTCAGAGTCGGATCCGGCACTTTCGTCGGGAGCTTCCGTATAATCACTAATGCTCGCCTCGACCTCGGCCTGACTGACCACTTCCTCGGCGCCGGTCATCTGGAACGGTTCCGCATCGCCCGTCAGTGCGTCGGGAACCTCGGGAGCGTATTCCTCAACAGTCTCCGTTGTCGCCGTCAGGCCACGTGTCTCGGCCGATGCGGCGGCGGAATCATCTTCGGCCGATTCCACGATCTCTTCTGCAAAACCCGTATCAGCATCAACTGCCGGCTGGCCTTCGCCGCCTTCCGCCGCTGTAGCATGCTCGGACGCTTTGTTTCTAACTTCGACAATAGAACGGGCAGACGCAAGGACCGCCTCAGCCTCGTCGAGGCTTAAATCGAGAATATCGACCAGGTCATCAAGCGGCACCGCAGCCAATCCTTCGACATCGGTAACACCTTTAGTTGCAAGCACATCGGCCTGATTTGCCGTCACACCTTCAATGGCAGACAGCGGAACAGCCCCGCCTGACGCCATCATCTGGCCCATCTGGAGCGCGATCTCCTGCTTGAGCACGTCTTCGCTGACAATATCGATGTCCCAACCAACGAGCCTTGTCGCCAGCCGGACGTTCTGTCCCTTTTTGCCAATTGCGAGGCTCAACTGATCTTCGCCAACGATGACCGCCATCTTTCGCTTGTTGATGTCAGTGATCCGCACCTGCGACACCTTTGCGGGTGAAAGAGCGTTGGCGGCGAACACTGACGGCTCATCCGACCATTCGATAATATCGATCTTTTCACCACGAAGTTCTTTGATGATCGACTGCACGCGCGAACCTTTCATCCCGACGCAGGCTCCCACCGGGTCCACATCTTTTTCGTTCGAAGTGACGGCGATCTTGGCACGATCGCCCGGCTCACGGACCGCCGACTTAATCACAACCGTGTCATCGTATATCTCAGGAACTTCCATTTCAAACAGACGCTTGATCAATTCGGCGGAAGCACGCGAGACCTTTATCTGTTGTCCCTTCTGCTCTTTTGAAACATCGACGATGACCACGCGCGTTCGCTCGCCCTGGTTCCAAACCTCTCCCCGCGACTGCTCTTTCCTGGGCAGGATCGCCTCGAGATTGTTTCCAAGGTCGATTATCATATCGCCGCGTTCAAAACGCTTCACGGTGCCGTTGATCAACTCACCCTTGCGGTCAATATATTCGTCATATACTTTCTCGCGGATGGCTTCACGCACCTTTTGGACGAGGATCTGCTTTGCCGTTTGGGCTGCAATGCGGCCCATCTCTTCCTGCGGGAGCGGAATAAGCAGCATATCGCCGAGTTCGATCTCATCGCCGGCCATTTCCTGGGCTTCGGCCAGGGAAAGCTCGGCCGATTCGTTCTCAACCTCTTGAACGACCGTCTTCTGAACCGAGATCTCGATCAGCCCTTCTTCGTTGTTCCAGTCAACCTGAATGCTGTCGCCGGTCTTGTCCTGCGCCTTGAACTGTTTGCGCGCGGCGGCCTTGACCGCATCCTTCATGGCTTCGATCACCATGTCGCGATCCAGTCCCTGTTCGCTGCACAACGCTTCTATGCTCTGTCCGATCGATGATGTCATAGCTACCGTTTTTTGAATTCCTGTTCGAGGTCAACCCTCAGGTTGGCCTTCACAACTTCGCTGTGCGGGAATCTCACCTCGCCCTGCCCTTTGTCCGCGAGCACTATCTCGCCTCCGTCAACATCGGCGATCCGCCCGATCCATACTTTCTGGCCGTTAAACGCCGACGTAAGTTTCACCTTGGCCTTTTGCCCGACAAATTTGCGAAAATCGTCGATCGTATAAAGCTCGCGTTCCAGCCCCGGCGACGAAACCTCAAGTAGATACGCGGTGGGGATCATATCGTCCGCGTCAAGGGCCTCCTCCATCGTCCGGGAAACGGCGGCACAATCCTCAACACTGACTCCGCCCGGCTTATCTATATAAACGCGGACGGTCATGTTCCGCTTTGCCCCAACGATCTCGCAATGAACGAATTCGACCTCGTTAGTATTCGCGGCCTTTACCCCAATTTCCCTGATCCGCTCCTCGGTCAAATCACTGCCCATCGTTTTCCAGCCAAAATAAAAAGTGGGTGCGAAACCCACTAGACTCGTCCTATGACTCGCACGAAACGATTATTCTACCTGACCACAGCCATTAAATGCAAGCAAGATCCTATATTTTATCCTGAATACGCCCAGTGATCGCCTGGAGGTCCTCGATCTTTTTCTGAATGGTCTTAAAATTGGCCCCGCTAGGTGTGGCGGCAAATTCCTCAAGCATGATAATGAGCTCGCGGGCCTCCGCAAGCAGCCGATTCGCCTCCTTCGTTACCTCGCGCTTAACATCCGGAGTGTTGGTCAGCACGCGTTTTGCCTCTGCCGAGCCCCAGTGAGTAATTTTCACTACCCGAGGACGCGGCGTTTCGGCAACCCAACTCTCAGTCGTCAGGTGCTGCAAAATGTTGTCGATATTGGAATAGAATCCTTCCTGCTTGAGCAGATCGTTCAGATCGATCTCAACAGAATCCTTACCATCTGTGATCTCATAGATCCGCGTCAGGATCTTGTGATAGACATCCATACTTTGTGCAACCTGGTCTACGCTGGCCGAATAGGCCCGTACCTGGAGAAGGCAAGATGTGCCGCACCGATAATTCCCGCGTCACTTCCGAGCGATGCGCGGAAAATTCTAGCACGTTCCGCCGGTTCGGGAAATGCTCGCTTCGTTATTTCGGTTCGCAAGGCATCTATGAACAGGTCCCAACCATCCGCCGCTCCGCCGCCGATAACGATCGCATCGGGATTTACTGCATTTATCAAGCCCGCCAGAAGAACGCCGAGGTACATTCCGGCCCGGCGAAATACTTCCCGGCAAAGCAGGTCGCCGTCAATGCCGCATTGAAATACGTCGCGTGCCGCAAAGTTGTCAATACCAAATATCGGCGAGTCGGGAAACTCATTCCTCAACTCATTCGCCATTCGCACGATCGCAGTCGCCGAGGCAAATTGTTCAAGGCATCCGTTGCTGCCGCATCCACAAGGCGGCCCGGACGGCTCCACGCACATATGGCCTATTTCACCTGCAGTCCCGTCGGGGCCCCGAAGCGGTTTTCCATCAAGTATGATACCGCCGCCAACACCTGTACCAAGCGTCACGAATATCGAGCTGGCAAAATCACTGGACGATCCGAGCCAATGTTCACCGATCGCCGCCGCATTGGCATCGTTCTCAAGAACAACATCAAGGCCAAGGTTTGCCTCAAGCGATGCCGCCAGCGGGGTCCCGCCAAGCTCCGGTAGATTAGGCGACCTAAAAATTCGGCCGTCTTCCGCGTCCATGATCGCCGGGATAGCGAAACCCAGCGCTATAGGCTTTGCCCCAACCTGTGCTCTGCACTGATCGGCCAGGCCGCGGGCGGCCTCAACTATTTTGGTCTCGTCGGTGTATCGCGGCGTACTCACCTCGGCCCGACACAAAAGACGGCCCTGCCGATCGACCGCAGCGATCCGCAGGTTCGTTCCGCCTAGATCTCCGGCCAGTACGAAATCATCCATATGCTGCCAAACTTAGGGGCGCTTCGGCCTGTCCGCTTCGGGCACGTTGCGGTAAACATCTTCGTATTTAGCGTAACCGTCCTTAATAACAGTATCCATTAGATTGTTTTTATCAACTGTCGTGACTTCCAGCAGAATCGCCGGAACTTCCTTACCGGTGACATTCTTGAACGGCGTCGTTTCGAGCTTTTCTTTCTTCGCTAATTTTACCGCCGCTTCGACGGCGCGGCTCGCCAGCGGAATGATCGGCTTATAAATGGTCATTGACTGTTTTCCTTCCGCGATCCGCTGAAGTGCGTCCAGCTGCGCATCCTGACCGGTGACAATGACCTTGCCCGCGAGCCCGCGCTTTTCCAGTGCCGAGACAACACCTCCGGCCATTCCGTCGTTCGAGACCACGAATGCCTGGATATTATCGTTATTCTGAGTCAAGGCATTCTCTGCCATCTTCAAAGCCTCTTCCGGCTTCCAGTCTGGAATGAACTGGTCTGCGACGATCTTGATCTTGCCGCTGTCGATCGCTGGTTTGAGCATCTTTAGCTGCTCATCCTTCATTATCAGGGCATTGTTATCGCTGCTCGAACCGTAAACCATCGCATAATTACCCTGCGGAGCGTGCTCCAACGCATATTCGGCGATCTTGCGGCCGATGACAGGGACCTGATGCGATATATAAAGGTCGATCTTGTCCGAATCAATAAGCCGGTCATAACTAATAACAGGCACATTCTGTTCCTTCGCCCGATCGACTAGCGACGCGGCCTGTGTCGCATTCTGCGGGGCGATCACAAGCACATCCACTCCCTGGGTCAAAAGATTCTCGACATCGTTGGCTTGCCGGTCGGCACTATTGTCGGCAACCGTGATCACGCATTCGACGTTGATCTGTTTGCAGTGGGCCTCGAAGGCATCGCGGTCACGCTGCCAACGTTCCTCTTTTACTGTGGCCATCGAAAAACCTATCTTCGGCTTCCTGGCCGGATCGGCCGGTTTACTGCCGTTCGTCACGGCCGACTGATTTTGGCCGCCTCCACAAGAGGCAATAAAAAGCGCGAAGAAAAGGAAAACAAGCGAACGTGATCTCATAAAAGAATTTCTCCTCAGACTTACAGGGACTTCCAAATTAAACCAAAAAAATGAATTCACGGCAAAGTATGCATACCTTTAGAGGCGCGCAAATAACGGGAAAATTGCGTTCGATCGAGGCAGCAGCCCGGGTATTCCAGTCAATAATGAATTTTCTGCGCGGAATTTTCTTTAAATTCGTCGTGTCTGTGTGCTATAAGTATGTTCAAAGTCAGGCTCACGGATGGTTTGGGTGGTTGCTGAAGTGAATGCGGCCATAGTTCTGAACGTTCTCCTTTTTGTTGACACGAAAGGGGTTTCCGTGCGAGAATTTGTGAACTTGATCTTTACTAGGATCAAGCTCCTAGGTAGGCCCAAAAGTTATGAAGTTGCTTTTTCCGGCACGCAAGGCCATTACGGTCTTTGCCCTCACTGCGTTTTTGACGACGGCGTCGATGGTTGCTTTAGCGGCCCCCGGACGAATTGTTGCGGAATTAAATGTTTCGGGCCGAACTCAGGACGGCGAGACAGCAGCCGTTTTCGTTAATGGCGAAACCTCGCGAGGCGGACGCTCGGTTTTTTCTTCCAGCACGGTCGCCACTCCCGACGAGGCGACAGCCGTTTTGAGCGTTGCCGGCACGGGCCGCATCGAGCTCGCCCCAAATTCTTCAGTTAACCTGGTCTTTGATGATCAGATGATCGATGCAGAATTGACCGCCGGAACATTGACGGTTTTAGGTGCGTCAGGTACTGTAAAGGTAAGGACGAACGACGGGAAGGACACGGTATTGAATCCTGGTGAATCGATCTCGGCTGCTGGCAACAACGGTGCCCGCAAGCAGAGCGGCAAGAAGGACTACACCTGGGTCTGGTTGCTCGTGGCAGCCGGAGCTGCTGTGGCGGTCATTGTGGCCGTTTCGTCGGGTGGCGGCGATGATGTCGTCAGTCCAAACCGATAATTATTGATTTTGTCACTGTTTGAGTGATTTTTACATTGCGGCTTGCCGTAAATGCTTGTATCATAGGAATTGATTCAGGAGGATAAGGATTCATGCTCGCCAAAGATTGTCTTCGGAAGCTGGTCGCTTCATTCGCAGCGATTGCCGTTTTTTGCGTTTCTTCATCGATCGCACTCGCCGGAACAAAAGATGTGTCCGGTGAGATTACCGTAACGGGTCAGGTTTCTGTTAATGGCCAGACCGCGGTTTCTAATTCTACAATTGTTTCGGGTAGCACTGTCGTGACCGGAGCAGGTTCAAGCGCCATCATTAGCTTAGGAAAACTAGGCCGTATCGAGGTTTTGGCCGATTCCAATATCGTTCTAAATTTTGCCGACGACAACATTGTCGCGATCGTATCGGCCGGTAAATCCCGGTTCGCAACGGCCCCTGGCGTTGCCGCTACGGTAACCACGAAAGATACGACCGTGTTGGCGGATTCAAGCCAGACGGATAACTTTCTTGTTGAGGTCGAATGTTCGCACACACACGTTGACACGACCGCTGGTGTTGTAACAATGCGTGAAGGCACCGCCGACAAACAGGTTGCGGCCGGTACTTCAGCATCTGCCGGCAATTTGGCACAGACAGGCTGTAAGCCTTGCCTGCGGCCCAACTCGGCCCCACCTGTACCGATCGGCGGCTGGCCGTGGCTGATTCTGATCGCAGCGGGCGTTGCCGGAGCTGTTGTATTCTTTGGCGGGAATGATTCTGAACCCGGCGGCGGTACTGTTGTTGTCAGCCCCATTCGTTGATCGAGATCAAAAGCGATCCTTATAATTTTTGAGCCTTGTGCGGGTCATGTTTGTTATGAATATGGCCCGCACTTGTTTTGTGGCGCGTTGCCCGAAAGCGCAGAATGCTCCATCCAAATCGGTTGTCTTGAATTGACTTTTCCGGCCTCGCCTTTTATTTTTGGTATTTTTGCGGAGCACCGCACGATACTTTTTTTTAATTTAGATCGACATAACATTATGCACATTGCAGTTATCGGCACCGGGTACGTCGGATTGGTCACCGGTGCATGTTTTGCGGAATTTGGCGTTGACGTTACATGCGTTGATGTTGACGTTAACAAGATCGAAAAGCTCAAGCAGGGTATCATTCCCATTTACGAACCCGGCCTTGACCAAATCGTCGAAAAGAATCAAAAGGCCGGACGGCTCCATTTCACAACGGAGATCGGTTCGGCAGTCGGGCTGGCTGAGGTAGTTTTTCTTGCCGTTGGCACCCCTCCGAAACCCGACGGTTCGCCGGACATGAGCTATTACCAGCAAGCGGCAAAGGATGTTGCCGAGGCTATGAATGGCTATAAAGTGCTGGTCACAAAATCGACCGTACCGATCGGTACCGGCGAATGGCTTCGGAATTTTGTCACCGAAAACCTGAAGACACCAACCGAATTCGGAGTTGCGTCAAACCCGGAATTCCTTCGAGAAGGAGCCGCGATCGACGACTTTATGCGCCCCGACCGCGTCGTGATAGGCAGCAACGAAGATCGTGCGATCGAGGTAATGAAAGAACTTTACCGTCCGCTATATCTGATTGAAACGCCGATCGTCATCACTTCCCTCGAGGCCGCGGAACTGATCAAATATGCCGCCAACGCCTTTCTGGCGACCAAGATCAC
>CAUJFK010000094.1 GCA_963169175.1 Acidobacteriota bacterium
GAACTGACCTATGCATGGCCGACCGTTGAGCAATACAACGCGGACGAACCGGCGCTCGATATTCTTGCCAATTATCTCACCCGCGGAAAGAATTCGCCGTTTTACAAGGTCATTGTCGAGGAGAAAAAGCTCGCACCAAATGTCGGGATGTTCAACGGCAGTTCTGAATTGGCCGGCGATATTCAGCTTTCCGTTAGGGCATTTGCGGACAAGGACCTTGATGATGTTGCAAAGGCAATTGACGAAGCGTTTGCGCGATTTGAACGCGACGGCATTCCGCAGAAAGACCTCGACCGGATAAAGGCCGGGTTGGAGACGCAGTTTTACAGCGGGCTTTCGAGCGTTCTTGGCAAAGGCGTCCAATTGACCCAGTGCAATATGTTCGCGGGCGATCCGGGCTGTATCGAACGCGAGATAAACGGTACGCTTGCCGTCACGACCGGTGATGTAAAACGGGTTTACGAAAAATACATAAAGGGCAAGAATTATGTCGCTACGAGCTTTGTGCCGAAGGGCAAACTCGCGCTTGCTCTCGATGGTTCGACAATGGCCGAGGTTGTCGAGGAAAAGATCGTTCAAGGTGCGGAAACGGCGGTCGATCCGAGTGTTAAAGCGACTTATGAAAAAACGCCGTCAACATTTGACCGAAGCATCGAGCCGCCCTACGGCCCGGCGCCTGTTGTAAAAACACCGGTGGTTTGGGAGGGCAAACTTGCGAACGGACTTCGTGTTTATGGGATTCAAAATACCGAAGTGCCGCTTGTCCAGTTTCAGGTCGCGATCGATGGCGGCCAGCTTCTTGACGACATCAAAAAGGTCGGCGTCGCCAACCTGATGGCACGGATGCTGACGCAGGGAACCGCGAATAAGACGCCGCAGGAATTGGAGGAAGCGATACAACAGCTTGGCGCATCGATCAGTGTCAACGCCGGGAGCGAGGAGACGCGGATCAATGTCACGACGCTTGCCAAAAATTACGATGCGACACTCGCCCTGGTCGAAGAAATACTACTCGAACCGCGTTGGGACGCGAAGGAATTTGCACTGATAAAGCAAGGCACGCTTGCCCAGATACGGCAGTTGGATGCAAACCCGAACGCGATCGCCCAGCGTGAATTTAACGCGCTCGTTTACGGCAAGGACAACATCCGTTCGCACAGCATTCTCGGAACGCTCGACGCCGTAAATGCCATAACGCTCGACGATCTAAAGGCTCTTTATGCTCGCGGCATTTCGCCTTCGGTTTCGAGAATGCTTGTTGTCGGAGCTATCGACAAGGCCCGCGTTCTGTCGTCGCTTGCCGATCTGAACAAGCGTTGGGCATCGAAGAAGGTCGATATTCCGGTTTACAAAACACCGACGCCGCCCGCAAAGTCGCAAGTCTATTTTTACGACGTTCCGGGAGCGGTCCAATCGGTGCTCCGCGTCGGCTATCCGGCGATGGCACAGACGGACGCGAACTTTTACCCGGCAACGGTTGCAAATTACATTCTCGGCGGCGGCGGGTTTGCGTCGCAGCTAACGCAGCAACTCCGCGAGGGCAAGGGATATACCTACGGAATAAATTCGTCGTTCAGCGGATCGAGAACGCCGGGCACGTTTACGATCGGCAGCGGTGTTCGGGCGAATGTGACATTGGAATCGCTAGCGCTGATAAAGAACATCCTCGGTGATTACGGCCGCAATTTCTCGGATGCCGACCTTCAAACGACGAAAGGATTTCTTGTAAAAAGCAACGCCCGCGCGTTCGAGACCGCCGGTGCAAAGCTGAATATGCTCGATAATATCAGCAGCTACGGCTGGAAGCCCGATTACGCAAAACGGCGTGAATCGATTGTAAAAGCAATGACGGTCGCGCGGATCAAAGACCTGTCGGGCAAATATCTCGACCCGAACAAAATGATCTGGCTCGTCGTCGGCGATGCTAAAACCCAATTGCCGAGATTGAAAGAACTCGGGTTTGGCGAGCCAGTACTGTTGAACAAGTGAAAGAGATCTCCGGAACAAGGGATAAGTGATATGTTTCAAGTGATAAGGGCAACAGTTGCAATCGCGCTATGCCTTACGATCAATGCAGAGGCACAGTCGGTTGATCGACAACTTTTGGATGAACAGGTCAAGAGCGAATTTCTCCACGCCTGGAACGGCTACAAGAAATACGCGTGGGGCAACGACGATCTTAAGCCGCTGAGCAAGTCGTATCACAACTGGTATGCGGAGCCGCTGTTGATGACGCCGGTCGATGCGTTGGACACGATGTATCTGATGGGCATGAAGTCAGAGGCTGACAAGACCCGGAAATATATCACGGACACGCTGAAGTTTGATAAGGATATTTACGTTCAGAATTTCGAGATAACTATCCGAATTCTTGGCGGATTGCTTTCAAATTATCAGATCACCGGCGACAAAAAGCTGCTTGCGATGGCAGATGACCTCGGCACGCGGCTGCTTCCGGTTTTCGATTCGCCAACCGGTCTGCCTTACAAATATGTAAATCTCCGAACCGGAAAAACGCGCGGCGAAGTGACCAATCCGGCTGAGACCGGAACGCTGCTTATCGAGTTCGGCACACTTAGCAAACTGACAGGAAAGGCGATCTATTACGAAAAGGCAAAACGGGCGCTTATTGAAACATACAAACGCCGTTCGCCGATAGGACTGGTCGGAACAAACATCAATGTTGCGACCGGTAAGTGGACAAACACAGATAGCCACATCAGTGCCGAGATCGATTCATATTACGAGTACCTGCTGAAATGTTCGATCCTGTTCGGCGATGCTGATTGCCAATCGATGTGGCAGGATTCGATCACAAAGATCAACACCTATCTCGCCGACGAAGGCGAGAATATGAGCAAAAAGAATGTGAACGGCCCGGTCGTTCTTGGCGAACTTTGGTACGGCCATGCTGACATGAATACCGGAAAGCGGACGGTGACAACTACCGGAGCTTTGGACGCATTCTTTCCGGCGGTGCTGGCGCTGGACGGTGATCTCAATCGCGCGAAGGCGTTGCAGGATTCGATGTTCAAAATGTGGCAAATGCATGGGATCGAACCGGAAGTATTCAACTACAAAACAATGAAGGTCGAACATGCCGGCTATCCGCTGCGGCCTGAAATTGTCGAATCGACCTATTACTTGTATCAACATACAAAAGACCCAAAATATCTGGCGATGGGCAAACAGATGTGGGACGATTTTGTGAAATACTGCCGGACGGATGTCGGATACGCACATTTGAAGAGTGTCGTGACCAAAGAAAAATCGGACGCGATGCAGAGCTTTCTGTTCGCTGAGACGTTCAAGTATTTCTATTTACTTTTCGCTCCGGATAAGACGCTTGATCTTAAAAAGGTTGTCTTCAACACCGAAGCGCATCCGATCCGCCGGACGTGGTGAGGATGATTCACCACAGAGGCACGGAGGACACTGAGTTTCTGATTTGTTATTTTATACACGCGAATAAGCGCATGACGGCGGTTTTTGATGTATCCTCGGTGAACTCTGTGTCTCTGTGATGAGTTTCTTATGGCAAAGTCAAAAGCAATAGCGAAAACAGAAAAAAAGATACTCATCACCGGCGGTACCGGCTTTCTTGGCACGCATATTGTTCGGCAGATGCTGGCTGCAGGTGAAAGGAATCTGAAGGTGATGGCTTCGCGCGTGCCGGAATGGATGAAGGATTCTGGCGTCGAGGCCGCGGAAGGTTCGGTGACAAATCGTACGGATGTCGCCGACGCTTGCCACCATGTTTCGGCGATATTTCATCTCGCCGGCAAAGTTTCGCGGGACAATAACGACGCTGCTTCGATGAACAAGATACATCTCGAAGGGACGCGGCTGTTGTGTGAGGCGGCGAAAGAAGCCGGGGTCGTGACGATGGTCCTTGCATCGTCCAGCGGAACGATCGCTGTGAGCGAGGACAAGCAGGTTTTTGACGAAACCTTCCCGCAGCCGGTTGATGTGATTTCGCGCTGGGCATATTACGCCTCGAAATATTTTCAGGAGCGGACGGCCCTGGCCGAGTTTGACGGTGATGGCCGACGGCTGGTCATTCTCAACCCGTCACTTCTTCTCGGACCGGATGATGAACGCCTTAGTTCTACCAAGGTCGTGCTCGATTTTCTTGGCAGAAAAATACCGTACAGCCCGGCCGGCGGCCTGAACTTTGTTGATGTACGTGACACGGCCACGGCTTTCATTGCGGCGTTGGAAAAGGGAAGGCATCGGGAAAGGTATCTGCTTGGCTCCGAGAATATGTTGTTTGCTGAATTCTTCGGCCGGCTTGAACGGTTGTCGGGCGTACCGGCCCCTGTTTTGAAAGTGCCGAAAAAATTGGCGATGGCTGGTTCGTCATTTATCGAATCGATGTTCGCCAGTTGGGGCAAGGCATCGCCCGTCGCTTCAAAGGAGGTCGAACAGGCCGAATTTTACTGGTACTTCGATTCATCAAAGGCCCACGAAGAATTAGGATTTACATCTCGCGACCCGCAGGAAACCCTCAACGACACGATAAAATACCTGTGTGAAAATTTTCTTGGTGCTGGCGTATTCGGCAAGGGCTGAGGTCGCGCTTAAAAGCCAGGCAATAGGCAAAAGCTGGGCAAAACGCAGGCAGTGGCGAACCGGCAAGGTCTCATCATCCCAAAATTAGAGATCCTCGACCCGCGACCGCTTGTTGAAAAATTTCACGGCCGCGTAGATCAGCAATCCGAGGCCCACCGCGATCAGGATCGGCAAACTTTCGGTCAACACGCGTTTATCCGTTAACAGCCAACCAATAAGCAGAAGCGACAAAACGGCCGCGGCAATGCCGAATGGGGCCCGAAAACTTGCTTTATCCACGTCCTCTCGCCGTCTGAAAACCGGCAGGGCCAGGCAGGTTACCGCGTAAACCATCAATCGAGTGACAGTCGCAATTGTCACGGCTGTGAAGAACGAACTGTAAATGGTCAGAGCCAGGATCGCAGCGGCGGTGATGATGATGGAAATGTGCGGCGTTTGGAATTTTGTGTGGATACGGCCGATCGCCTCCGGCAATTCCTGTTCATTCGCCATTGCGTAAGGCAGCCGCGAGGCCGCAAGAAAGCCGCCATTTAGATTACCCAGGATCGACACCAAGGCCCCGACCGCAATGAAGCCGGCACCAAAGTTTCCTAAAAACCCTCTCGCGGAATCAGCCAGGGGCGTATTTGAGTCAGCAAGGCCGGGCAGCGTCCCGATCGCGACCGCTTGAATAAGGATGTAAAGCACCGTGCAAACCCCTAGCGCGACAAACAATGCAAATGGCAGATCGCGCTTTGGATCCTTTGACTCGCCGGCAGGTATAACGGCGGCCTCAAATCCGACGTAGGCATAGATCAAAAACAGGACGGCTGCTGAAAAATCCGAATAGGTTGGTGATTTGGCGAATGTAAAATTAGCGGGTTCGATAAAGAAAAGGCCAACCGCGACGAATATGAGCAACGGCAGAAGTTTGCCGACCGTGAAGACGTTGGTGAGAATAGTGGATTGGCGGACACCGACGTAATTTATCGCCGTCATCGGAAGCAGGACCAGACAGATCAGCACGATCCGAAGCCATCCTTCGTTCGCCGGCGGATAGAAATATGCAAGGTAAATGAGAAATGCATTACAGTTTGCGGCGTAGGTAGCGACGCGGACGATCCAGTAAAGCCATCCGGCCTCGAACCCGATCACCGGCCCAAAGGCTTCCCGGGCATAGAGATACATCCCGCCCGTCGCATCGAACCTGCTTGATACTTCGGCAAAACACAAGACAACCAGCCCAATGATCACAGCACAGGCCACGATAGCGACAAGGCTGAAATCACCAATCAGGCCCACCGCCTTTGCGGGAAGGATGAAAATGCCGGTCCCGATGATCGTGTTGATCGCTATCGCGGTCAGGTCCCATCGGCCCATGCCGCGCACTAGTTTTTCTTCTGCCATTCGTGTGATCGGGAGTGTTTCGAATATGGTCGTTTTCGTTTATACTCTGAAAACTACATTCCGTAAAGACACAGTTGTTAATTAAATGAGATCACGCAGAACCATTCTTCTTCTCATCCTTCTGATCTTGTTCGCTTGCGTGGCCTTCGGGCAGCAGGAAAGGCCGAAGATCGAGATCGTTGTGCCAAAAGGATATCACCCGCCAAACCTGACAGCATCAGCGGAGCTCGAGCGAATTCTGAGCACCGCATTGAATTCGGTTCAGGGCCCATCGGGAGGAAAGAATTTTAAGGATGACGAGATATCGGCGACGCTGATCGACGTGGCGAATCCGAGCGATCTGCGTTGGGCAAATGTCCGTGGTGAGAAGCCGATCTATCCCGCAAGTGTCGTGAAGACGTTTTATATGGCGGCCCTGGAGCGTCAGTTGCAGGATGGCAAGATCACCTTGACGCCTGAGGTTTCACGCGGCCTACGAGACATGATAGTAGATTCGTCCAACGAAGCGACGCAATACATTCTGGACGTTTTGACTGACACATCGAGTGGAGCGGAATTGCCGCAGAAGCAATTTGAGCAGTGGCAGCATCAGCGCAATCGTGTTAACCGGTTCTTCGCGTCAATGGGATATACGAATATCAATGTCAATCAGAAGACGTTTTGCGAGGATGCATACGGCATCGAGCAGCAGTCGCGGAATTATAAAGGGCAGAACCGGAACATGATCACGACCAACGCAACAGCCCGGCTATTGGCCGAGATAGCTCTTGGCCGCATGAATACGCCGGAGCGGACAAAGTTGATGATGGACCTGATGAAGCGCGATCCTTTCAAGCCTTCATCCGATCCGGACAGTCAATCAGTCGCCTTTACGGGAAAGGCTTTGATCGATGCCAATATGACAGACGCGAAACTTTGGTCTAAGGCCGGCTGGACAAGCCGTGCCCGGCACGATGCGGCGTATATCGAAACCGGTGACGGGTTGAAATTTGTGCTGGTTGTTTACACCGAAAATCATGCCGATGATCGGGAAGCGATCCCGATGGTTGCGACAAAAGTAATGGCCGGGCTTAGGGGAATAAAGAAATGAACATCGAGAAAATGAAAAAGCAAGTTTCAATGTTGACGGGCTGGGTGTTCTGCGTCGGGCTTTTTGCGGGCCTTGTGACGGGGCAGGGAAGCTACAAAACGCCGCCCAAACCAATAATGGATGTCTTGACGGCGCCGGGTATACCGAGCACTTCTATCTCGCCGGCGTATGACCGCATCGCACTGCTCGAACCGCTGCGCTATCCGCCCATCGCCGAGCTTGCCCAGCCTATGCTTCGGCTGGCCGGCGTCCGGGTAAATCCAGCGACCAACGGCCAGCACCGCCAGCCATACGCTGTGTCGATGCGGATCAGGACTATTGCGGATGGCCGCGAAACCGCCGTAGTGTTTCCGGCAGGCGCCCAGATCATTTCCGCTGACTGGTCACCGGATGGGAAGTATCTTGCAGCCGGCAACGTTACCGCGACGGGCGTTGAACTCTGGATCGTCGATGCGGCAACGGCGAGGGCGACCAAGGTGAAAAATGTTCTGGTGAATACGGCCTTCGGCGGATTTTCATGGGAAGGCCCGCGGACGATCTCGGCGATGCTTGTTCCTTCAAAACGCGGCCCTGCCCCGGTATTTCAGAATCTTGTCCCGACCGAGCCGAGCGTTCAGGAGACCTCTGGCCGAACCGGTGTAGTCGCTACCTATCAGGACATGTTGAAGAGTCCAAATGATGAAAAGCTGTTTGAATATTATGCGACATCGCAACTAGCTTTGATCGAGGTTGACGGGCGCGTTCGCGAGATCGGCCCGCCCGCCATTTTCGACGATGCAAATTTCTCGCCGGATGGTAAATATATTTTGACTTCGCGTGTAGAGCGTCCGTATTCATATCAGTTCCCTTACAGCCGCTTCCCGAAAAAGGTTGAGATATGGGACGCGAACGGCAAGCTCGTCAAGCCGGTGATCGACTCGCCGCTACAGAATAACCTGCCCGCACAGGGTGTGCCGGTCGGACCGCGTTCGGTAAGCTGGGTGCCGACTGAACCTGCGTTGCTTATGTGGAATGAGGCGTTGGATGGCGGCGATCCGAGAAAGAAGGCAAGTCACCGCGACAAGATCATGTCATGGACAGCCCCATTCGCATCCGCCCCCGCGGAATTGCTGAAGACCGAACAGCGGCAGCAGGGCCGCATGTTTGGTGAGAAGGCGGGCCTGATGTTGTACTACGACTATAACCGCGATACTCAGCACCGCCGGCTTTTTGCGATCGATTATAGGAATCCTGCGAACCCGAAGCTTATTTCAGATCTCAGTACTCGTGACCGCTATAACGATATTGGCAGCCCTGTGATGAAGTCGCTTCCTAATGGCCGAAATGTCGTTCGACAGGCCGACGACGACATATATCTTTCCGGAACCGGGGCTTCGCCGGACGGCGATCGGCCGTTTTTGCGAAAGTTGAACCTTGCAACCTTGCGGTCCGAAGAACTGTGGCGCTCAGGGGTCGAAGAGTACGAGGCGTTCGTAGCCCTGCTCAGTGATGACGGAACGGCCTTTCTGACCCGAAAGGAATCGGTCGTTGATCCGCCAAATATTTATCTTCGAAAGGTTTGTCCCGCGGGCCAGGCTTGCACGGCAACGGCGAGCAAGCAGGTAACAGATTTCAAAGATCCGTCGCCGCAGCTCCGCGGAATTCAGAAGCAGTTGGTGAAGTACAAACGGGCCGACGGTGTCGATCTATCTTTCACACTGTACACGCCGCCCGGCTATAAGCCTGGAACACCGCTGCCGACGCTGGTGTGGGCTTATCCGCTGGAGTTTACCGATCCGTCGACGGCGGGACAGGTTACGGGTTCGACAAACCGGTTCACGCAGATCGGCGGAATCTCGCACCTTTTCCTTGTGCTGCAGGGTTATGCCGTTCTTGACAACGCGACAATGCCGGTCGTCGGCGATCCGCTGACCGTGAACGACACGTTCGTCAAGCAGATCGTCGATTCCGCACAGGCCGCCATCGATAAGGGTGTCGAGATGGGCGTGGTCGACCGCGACCGAGTTGGCGTAGGCGGGCACAGTTACGGGGCGTTCATGACCGCTAACCTGTTAGCTCATTCCGATATGTTCCGTGCCGGCATAGCCCGCAGCGGTGCATATAACCGTACGTTGACGCCGTTCGGGTTTCAGTCGGAACGTCGTACTTTCTGGGAGGCACCTGAACTTTACGCAAAGGTCTCGCCATTCTTTTACGCGAACAAGATCAAGCAGCCGATCCTTCTGATCCATGGCGAAGCGGACAATAATCAAGGGACGTTCCCGATGCAGTCTGAACGTTTGTTCGCGGCGATATCCGGCAACGGCGGCACGGCGCGGCTTGTTATGCTGCCTTTTGAATCGCACGGCTATTCGGCAAAGGAATCGGTCGAGCACACCTTGTTTGAGATGGTCAATTGGTTCGACAAATATGTGAAGAACGCCAAACCGCGTGGAGCGATCGAGGCCGCAAAATGATCGGCACCCAATGACGCGTGAACGCCAATAAACGCGCCATAGTGCCCGTCTATTGGATCTTCGATACCTCGAGTATAGGCGCCGTATTGCTTCGGGCCGCTTGGCGGTCGTGGGTCAAATGGGGCAGGCCGTTCTTGATCGCCGAACCAGCGTCATCACTCGTCATTGGCCGTGCAAAAAGAAAACCCTGGCCGAAGGAGCAGCCGAGAGCGAGAAGTGTTTCGAGCTGTACTTCCGTCTCGATACCCTCGGCGACAACTTCAATACCGAGATTTTCACCCAACATCAGGATCGTCTTGACAATGGCCTTGCCCTTGTCGCTTTCGATCATCTGGCTGATGAACGAACGGTCGATCTTCAGGCGGTCGAACGGGAACTGCTGCAGATAGCTCAGGCTCGAATAGCCGGTGCCGAAATCGTCAGTCGAAAGCGACACGCCGAGGCCCGCCAGTTCCGACAGGACGCTCATCGAACGTTCGCTGTGTTCCATGACCGTGCTTTCGGTGACCTCGATCTTCAATTGCCTTGGCGGAAGGTTGGTCTCATTCAGAGCCTTGCTGATGTGCTCGACAAGCGATGGATGCAGCAGCTGCTTTGCCGAGAGGTTAACGCTCACCGACAGCCTGCTTGAACAGGCCTCCTGCAGCCGCGCAATGTCGGCACAGGCACGGTTGATTATCCAATTGCCGATCTGAATAATTAGCCCGCTTTCTTCTGCCGCCTCGATGAACTCGCCAGGGCCGATAAGGCCGTACCTCGGATGCCGCCACCGCACCAGGGCCTCAAACTCGGTGACCTCGCCCGCAGCCAGATCCACTATCGGTTGATAATATAATTCGAACTCCTGCCGTTCCACGGCATGCCGCAGATCTGTTTCCAACTCAAGCTGATTCAGATTTCTTGCATGCATCTCGCGATCGAAGATCTCATATCGCGCCTTGCCGGCCTCTTTCGCGCGATACATTGCCGCATCCGCGTCGCGAAGAAAATCTTCGGGCTGGCGAACGATGTCGTCCGAGATGATCACCCCGATACTTGCGGAAGTGAACACTTCGAATCCGTCAATGTCGAATGGTTTTGCTAGATTTCGCTGGACGCGCTCCGCAACATGTATGACATCTGAGATGCCGCCCGTCCGATTCAGAAGGATCGTGAACTCGTCTCCGCCGAGGCGGGCGACCACATCACCCGGGCGGATATGATTTTGAAGCCTTTCGCCGATCTGGACAAGAAGTTTGTCGCCGACCAGATGGCCGAGGCTGTCATTGATTACCTTGAATCGGTCCAGATCAAGAAAAAGCACCGCAAATTTTGTCTTCGAATTACCGCCGGCACGCTCTATCGCCTGTCGAAGGTGATTCATGAACTCGGCGCGATTCGGAAGATCGGTCAGCGGATCATGCCGTGCAAAATAGTTTAGTTTTGCTTCGCTTTGCTTTTGCTCGTCGATGTCGGTGTTGGTGCCGAACCACTTTGCGATATTGCCGTTCTCGTCCCTGCTGCACGTGGCCCGCGCCTGATGCCAGCGATAAACACCGTCGCTGCGCATCAACCGAAAATCCGTTTCGTAGTTCTCACCGGTTTCGATCGAGTGCTGCCACCGGCTGAGACAGTCCTGCAGATCGTCCGGGTGCACGACCTCTTGCCACCTATCACCTACAAGATCGACGCTCGGGAGATCGAAATACAGAAGAGTTCGCCCGTTCACATAATCCAGCTTTCCCGTCGGGTCGGACGTCCAGACCTGGTGTGAAATGCCTTCGCCCAACTGCCGAAATCGGAATTCGCTTGCTTTTATTGCCTCGTCCTGACGCTTTCGCTCAGTAACATTTCGGCCGACGCCCTGAATAGCGACCGGCCGCCCTTTCTCATAGATAAGCCGGGTACTCAATTCAAGCGAAACAATGCGTCCCAGTTTATCCCGGACATCTATCTGATAGGTGGTCGATCTTTTCCCCGCGATCTTTTGTGCCGTCATCTCGCGGGCGGCCGCTACGGACTCTGGTGCGACGACGTCAGCGATATTCATCTTCAGAGTTTCTTCGCGGGTGTACCCCATGATCCGCTCGCCGGCGCGGTTGAGCGAAGTAAAATTGCCGGAAAGATCGTGCGTGTAGATCAGGTCGTTCGCATTTTCAATTAGTTCGCGATAACGATTTTCGCTTTCGCGCAGTGCCTCTTCGGCCATCCGCCGTTCCGTCACGTCGCGGGCAATGCCCTGTACCGCGACCGGCACACCGTTCTCTGAAATGATCGTGCTGTTTACGTCAACGGTGATCCGAGAACCATCTTTGCGAAAGCAATCGACCTCATAGGCGGTCTGCAGCTCTAGGCCGTCGATCTTGCTTAGCAATTTCTCGCGGATCCGATCGAGATGCTCGGGAACGGCAATATCAGCAATGTTCAGCTTCAGCACCTCGTCCTCGGTGTAGCCGAACATTCGCTTTATCGCCGGATTTGCCGAGAGGTAGTTACCCTGCAGGTCGTGAACGTAGATAACGTCGGTCGCGTTATCAAAAAGGTTCCTAAACCTTTCCTCGCTTATTTGCAGTGCCTCTTCGGTCTGCTTTCGGTCGGTAATATCTAACATGACGCCTTCGCGCCAATGAACATCACCGTCTGCATCGCGGATAAGACAGCCCCGGTCGCGTACCCAAAGGATCTCACCATTCGCACCGACAATGCGGTATTCGTAATCGACCTCTTCGCCGGTAAGCGTTGACGCATCGGTCGCCTCAAATACGCGGGCGTGGTCGTCCGGGTGGATCACCTGAAGCCAGATGTCTGGTTCCGAGAGCCATTTCGAAAGCGGATATCCGAAACGTTCGAATGCGGGGCTGACGTAAAGGGGACGATAGGGCGGGCTTGGAGCGACAACGTAGAAGAGTACGGGCAAATTCTCGATAAACCCGCGATAAAGCTCATCTCCGGCCGCAAAGGAAGATCTGGCTGATTTGTTGGTGAGGTTGCTCAAGTTCTGACTTCGTTCGTGGAGGGAACGACACTCTCCTAAGTGCGTTACGCAATTCGGGCAAGTCGAAGTCTGCCGCTTTTTGTCAGGTGTGGACTGACAAAGAGTGTAAGCTCGGATGCATCCCGGAAGCCGCGCCAAATTCAGGGCGGTCGATAAGCGGTTGTTTTTACCGGCCCCTGACTCCGAGCCATCGGACCATTATTAACTATGTGCAACTTTCGTACCAGCAGCACTGAGCCTGCCTGCTGCGGCGGCGAACTTTTCTTTCCCAGCTACTTTTTTCGACCACAGCGTGATCGGCGAGCGTCTTAGAATTGCCCGGGCAAGTTACCAATTTGATAGAACAAAGGAGTTGAATGATGAAAACCATTTTGTCTTCCATAATTGGGGCGTTTGCCCTTATGTTCATGTTGTCCGCCGATTCGGCGGCCCAGCGGATATCGAAGCCCGGCGGCATCAATGGCCGGCAGCAACACCAGAGGCAGCGGATCAAACAAGGCGTGCGATCGGGCGAACTGACTGCGAGAGAAACAGGCCGGCTCGCTGTGGAGCAGGTGCATATCAACCGTATGGAAGATCGCTTCCGTTCATCGGGCGACGGCCTGAACAATCGCGAGCGGGTGCGGCTTCAGCGTGAGTTGAACCAGTCAAGCCGTCATATCTATCGTCAGAAGCACGACGGCCAAAACTATGGACAGCCGCGTCGTCCGTGACCGGCCATTTCTGCCAACAGCGGGTTCTCCTCCCCGCTCCTAAATTTAAATTCAGCAGCGACTGTTCCGGGGCACCCGCCGAGGCTGCCTGCGTGCCTCGCAAAAGCGATCGAAAAGCGGTAAACTCATAAAAACTCTCCGTAACTTCACCTATGAAAATCACCGTATTCGCATTTGCGTTTTTCACGTTATTGCTTTGTTCGCCGCGTCTGTTTGCACAGACGATGCCGAAGGATGCCGATCCCGCCGTTTGGGCACGGGCATTGAAGATCCATAAGAAAGCTATAATCGTTGACGGCCACAATGACATTCCTTCGCCGTTGGTCGATGAGGATTTTGATCTCGCGACCCCGAATGTAGGAAAGTTTCACGTTGACGGCAGTCCTTTCCATACCAATCTTGACAGGTTCAAGGCCAGTGGCATTACCGGCGAGTTCTTTTCGATCTATGTTTCGGGCGACACGCTTCGCACGGGCGGAGCGATGCGTCGGGCGATGGACCTGATCGACGCCACGTACCGCGAGGTCGAAAAGCATCCGCAGCAGCTGTCGCTTTGCACGACGTCCGCTGAGATCCGCCGGGCGAAAAAACAGAATAAGGTCTGTGTGCTGATGGGCATCGAAGGCGGTTATGCGATCGAAAATTCGCTTTATGCCCTACGCGATTTCTATCGGCTCGGCATCCGATATATGACGCTGACGCACAACGTTTCGCATGATTGGGCCGATGCTCATAACGATAAGCCGAAGAACAACGGCCTTTCCGATTTTGGCAAGGAAGTTGTCCGCGAGATGAACCGGCTTGGGATGCTGGTGGACATTTCGCACGTATCGGAAAAAGTGATGAACGATGTATTGGATGTGACAAAAGCTCCGGTGATCGCCTCGCACTCGTCTGCACGCGGAGTTCAGGACCACACACGAAATGTGTCGGACGCAGTGTTCAAACGCGTGGCCCAAAACGGCGGCGTGATTATGATCAACTTCTATCCGTCGTTCCTCGATGCCCGCACCAACAAGGAAGAGAACGAGCGTTCGGCCCGTTTGCGGCCTCAGCTTCAAGAGCTGCGCGAACAATATAAAGATAACCAGGTCGGGTACAACGAGGCCGAGCGGAAGCTGTTTGACGCAAACCCGATCTACATCACGCCGTACACCCGTATCGTCGATCATATCGATCACGTAAAGCAGCTCCTCGGCAATGTCGATAACGTCGGCCTCGGCTCGGATTTTGACGGTGTGCCGTTCCTTCCGGCCGGGATGCACGGCATGGAAGATCTTGTCCTGGTCACCTATGAAATGCTGAAACGCGGCTACTCCGAACAGGACATCCGTAAGGTCCTTGGCGAAAACTTCCTCCGAGCCTTCGCCCAAGCCGAACGCGTCGCCGGCAACCGCCAGATCAGCGGCCAGGGAAGCCTGAAAAAACTGGCACCGCCAAAAATAGAGGGCGGACAGTAATCAGCGACGGTTAACGCTGAGAAGGCGGCTTTCCCATGTATTGCACTGAATTCGGCCTGGACTTGCGATGCGTTCGCTAGTCTGGGCCAATAGTTTTGTCGACTGTCGGTGAACACGATCAATATTCTTCCCAAATAAAGCAATTCGCTGGCTCCCGAGCCAATCCCTCCTGAGACATTCGCGTTTGTGTTTTTGGATTCTTTCCACTATATTACATAATTATCTCAAAAAGAAAGGAAAAGAAAGTAAACGAAAGATGTTTCGAGCCGGATCGGAGCCGTGAGATGGTCGGTTTTTGCATGGGTTTCGTTGCGCTCACGGTGCTGGCGTTGGCGTTTGGAGTTTGTGTGCCGGGTGTTGAGGCGCAAGTCAGGTCTTCGGGTGGGGAACTGTTGGCTCAGACGCCGCCGATGGGGTGGATGACTTGGAATTATTTTGGCGAGAACATTAACGAGCGGGATCTGCGCGAGATGGCGGATGCGATGGAAAGTTCGGGAATGGTCAAGGCCGGTTACAAGTATCTGATGATCGACGATGGATGGCAGGGTGGCCGGGACAACAAAAATAATTTAATTCCCGACACGAAAAAGTTTCCGTCCGGCATAAAGGCGTTGGCTGACTATGTTCATGCGAAAGGGATGAAACTCGGAATTTATTCCGATGCCGCGCCGCTGACATGCGCTGGTTATACAGCGAGCTTGAATTTTGAGGAACAGGACGCGAAAACTTTTGCGGCGTGGGGTGTGGATTATTTGAAATACGATTATTGCGGAGCTCCAAGCGACGCGCAAACAGCGCAGGTCCGATATAGGGCAATGGCCGAGGCGCTTAGAAAGAGCGGCCGCGACATTGTATTCAGCGTTTGCGAATGGGGCGAGCGAAGGCCGTGGTCGTGGGCGGCAGGGTTAGGGGCTCAGCTTTGGCGAACGACGCATGATGTCCGCGACAAATGGGCGAAAAAGCCGTCAGAAAAATGGGGCGTCGGACTGATGGATATTCTGGACGAGAACGCAGACCTTCATGAATATGCCGCTCCGGGCAGGTGGAATGACCCGGACATGCTGATCGTCGGACTATACGGCAAAAAAGGCCCGTCGGGCGACGGCGGTGGGAGCGGCTGCAACGACGTTGAGTATCAAAGCAACATGAGTTTGTGGAGCATTATGGCGGCCCCGCTGATAGCGACAAACGATGTGCGTTCGATGAATGCCGAGACGAAACGCATCTTGCTGAATGAAGAAGTGATCGCCGTTAACCAGGACGCGCTGGGCAAGCAAGGCATGCGGAAGATCAAGAACGATGCCTGGAATGTTTTCGTCAAGCCGCTCGCAAAAGGCGACACCGCGATCGCCATTTTGAACCGCAGCAATGTTCGCCAAAATTATTCGATCGAGTTTTCCGAGCTTGGATTGGACGGCGAGTTTGAGATCAGAGACCTTTGGCAGCACAAGGTGACCGGGCGTGGATCGAATTGGACGGGCGAAGTCGAGAGCCACGAAACAAAATTGTTTCGCCTGAGTCGGAACCGCCTGCGGTAGCGGGCGGTTTAACGCGACAGACTTGATTGTTCATGGCAAAACCTCTAGTTGGCGATTATCAACCATCCGCTACCGCAGATGGTTCTGACAGGAAGATGGAAGAGGTTCAGGACAAATTTATCGCAATGGTTTCGGCGAGGGTCGAGGTCGACTTGCCGATCTCGCAGTTTAAGCCGCATTCGACGCTCGCGGTGCCGGCACACGAGATCGAAATATCGAAATTTCCGTCGGTCGATTATCACAACCATCTTGATGCACAGGAGCCGAGCCATATTCTTCGCGTGATGGATGCGTGTGGCGTCGAAAAATGCATCAACATAACGATGCGCGTTGGCGATGAAGCGTATGAGATGCACCGCAAGTTTAAGGATTTCGCAGCGGACAGGTTTGACACTTACGCATGGTTTGATTGGACGGATCTGCATGAAGACGGTTTTTGGGAAAGGTGTGTTGAGCGGGTTGAGAAATTTGTCGATGCGGGTTTTGTCGGGATAAAGATCTGGAAGGATCTGGGTTTGACGTTAAAAGGCAAAAACGGCGAACTGCTGAAAGTGAATGACGAGCGGCT
>CAUJFK010000095.1 GCA_963169175.1 Acidobacteriota bacterium
TCTCGATGGCAAGCTCGCGGACGCGATCGCAGGTAACGGTTCAGCCACCACAGGTGAACCTGCCGCCGCTGCCGCAACCGCCGAAGCCAATGGCGGGGCCGTACTCGAAGAATCCGGCGTTGCCGCCGCCGCTCCTGCGCCCGAGGCCGCAAAGCCGGTCGACACCGAATTCCTCAGGTCAGAACTCTCGCGCCTGAACGCCGAACTGAAAGAACTGCAGGGTGAAAATCCGCTGATGCAGCCTGTCGTAAACGGCCAGAGCGTTGCCGAGGTCATCTCCGGCTGGACCGGCATTCCGATCGGCAAAATGGTCGCGGATGAGATCAATGCGGTGCTCAATCTGCATGAGACCCTGCGCGAACGCGTCCTCGGCCAGGACCACGCTCTGGAAGCGATAGCTCAGCGGATCCGCACGTCGCGTGCCGGCCTGACCGATCCGAAACGGCCGATCGGCGTGTTTATGCTGGTCGGAACATCCGGCGTCGGCAAAACCGAGACCGCTCTTGCCCTGGCCGAAGCCCTGTACGGCGGCGAGCGCAACCTGATCTCGATAAATATGAGCGAGTATCAGGAAGCTCACACGGTTTCCAGCTTGAAAGGCTCGCCCCCCGGATACGTCGGCTACGGCGAAGGCGGTGTGCTGACGGAGGCCGTACGCCGCAAGCCGTATTCGGTCGTTCTTCTGGACGAAGTAGAAAAGGCCCATTCTGACGTAATGGAACTGTTCTTCCAGGTGTTTGATAAAGGCGTACTCGAAGACGGCGAAGGGCGCGAGATCGATTTCAAGAATTGTATTATCCTGTTAACGTCGAACGTTGGTACCGACACAATAATGAAGCTCTGTGCCGACCCCGATACTCGCCCCGGCCCCGAAGGCATTGTCGAGGCGGTAAAGCCCGAGTTGAACAAGGCGTTCAAGCCGGCCTTGCTCGGCCGTATGGTCACCGTCCCGTACTACCCGATCTCGGACGACATCCTGCGGCTGATCGTCAAGCTGCAGCTAGGCAAGATCAAGCAGCGTATTGCGGACAATCACGGAGCGGCCTTTTCATACGACGATTCGGTCATCGATACGGTGGCGAAGCGCTGTACCGATGTTGACAGCGGCGCCCGCAATGTTTACAACATCCTCACCGGATCGCTGCTGCCAGAAATGAGCGGCGAGGTTCTGTCGCGAATGGCATCGGGCGATGGCATAAAGGATGTTCACGTGTCCGTCGATGGCGACGAGAAATTTGTTTACCGGATAAACTAAGCCTGCGCCGAAGTACGACAGGTTGTCCGCCTGTCGTACTTCAGGCAAAAACTGTATTGGCTGAACGTCAAGTTGTGCGCCGGATCTTTGAAGGCGGCAGAAAACCTGTATGGCTAACAAAACGACACAAGATCAAAGACTAATCCAGCTTTCGACCCCGCTCGCAAAGGATTATCTGCTGATCGAGCGCCTTCGATGTTCGGAAGGGCTGAACCAGCTTTTCCACATCGATCTTGAGATGCTCCATGAAGAGCAGGTTGAGGGCTTTGAGCCGACCCAGGTCGACGCAAAGGCACTTCTTGGCAACCCGATGGTCGTATCGGCCCACGAACCGGGCAATGTGACGCGTTATTTCCACGGCATCTGCACCAGCTTCTCACAGGGCTCGCGAAACCAGCGGTTCTCAGGATATCAGGCCGTGCTCAGGCCACGGATATGGATGCTGACACAGATCCACCGGAGCAGGATATTTCAAAATAAGACGGTTCCGGACATCCTGACCGAAGTGCTCGACGGCTATGAGTTTGACAATGAGATCGAAGGGAAATTCGATCCGCGCAATTATTGTGTCCAGTACCGTGAAAGCGACTTTGACTTTATCTCCCGCCTGATGGAAGAGGAAGGGATCTATTATTACTTCGAGCATACAAAAAACAATCATCGCCTGATCCTTGCAAACACGCCGCGTTCGCATCGCGCCACGCCTTCGTCTGAAAAGGTCACGTTCGTCCTCGAACGTTCGGAGCTGAAAGAAAGATGGATCCCGTCGATCTATCAGTGGAGCCAGAACGACAAGATGTTCACTGGCAAATACGAGCTGCGCGATTTTCATTTCCAGCTTCCGACAAATATGCACTCGGTCACGCACGAAAGTGTCGTCGATGTGGGGAAAAACAAGAGCCTTGAGATCTATGACTGGCCGGGCGGATTTGCAAAACGTTTTGACGGGATCGATCCGGGCGGTAATGAGGATTCATCGCGGCTTATGCCCATCTTTCAGGATCGGGAACGCACCGTTAACCTGCGGTCACAGGAAGGTGATGTGGCGTTCAAAATGGCCCAGGGCGTCGGGGACAACTGTGCCCTCACGGCGGGCTACAAGTTTACGTTTATCGACCATCCGACCAAATCCGCAAACGGTGAGTATGTTGTGACCACGGTTGTTCATGACGCAATGCAATCACCGTTCTACATCTCGGAAGAGGTCACGGGCGATCCGTACGTTGTACATTTTACCTGCATTCCACTCGCGGTGCCGTTCCGCCCCGAACGGCGTACGCTAAAGCCGATCGTCCACGGCAGCCAGACCGCCATGGTCGTCGGAAATCCGGGCGACGAGATATTTACCGACAAATACGGTCGCGTAAAGGTCCACTTTCACTGGGACCGCTCCGAATACAACGATCAGCGGGCCTCGGCCTGGATCCGCGTTGGAACGATGATAGCGGGCAACAAATGGGGCTCGATGTTCATTCCGCGGGTCGGGCAGGAAGTGATCGTCGATTTTCTCGAGGGCGATCCGGACCAACCGATCATAGTTGGCTCGGTCTATAACGAAAAAAACCTGCCGTTCTATGATCTGGACAAGTACAAAACGCTGTCCTATTACAAAACGCACAGCACACCAAAGGCGAACGGCTTTAACGAGCTTCGTTTTGAGGACAAGGCGAGCAAAGAACAGATCTTCATGCACTCGCAAAAGCGCTATGACCTGCGTGTGCGCGGCTCAATGTACGAGACCTGCGGCGGCAACCGGCAGGAAGTTATCGGCTACAAGGTCAAGGATGCTGACGGCGAAGTAAAAAGCGGTGGCAACCTAGCGACCACAGTCGGCGGCAACTTTGATCTGCATGTCTATGGCGACGAGTACATCGGGGTTGACAAGGATTGTTACGAGGTCATCAAAGGCAATCGTACCGAAGGCTTTGACGGTTACCAGCAAACGGCCGTCAAACAAAAGGTCGAAATAAACTCAAAGACCATCACGCTTGAGGCCTCGCAAAAGATCACCCTGATGGTCGGCT
>CAUJFK010000096.1 GCA_963169175.1 Acidobacteriota bacterium
TATATAAAAGAAACCTCCATAAGGGTTTCCGCTCAAATAATAGCCCCGATTGACAAGTTCCAGCCAAAGAACCAGCTGCGATGAGATGAACAATGCGCCGAGCACCGTCGTCACAACGAGCCATTTTCTGGCGTCAAGGAATGAGCCTTGATCAACGCCTCGCTTGGCTAGAGAGTATGTGAAGCTGCTCGCCAGTATGATCGCCGTGCTTATCCAGATCTGAAACGGAAGGTCGAAGGGCTTCCACTCAACATCCCGGTTTGTCGAGATCATAAGATACGCGCCGACTAGGCCGGCGAACGTCATCCCGACGGCCATCATCAGGAACCAGGCGATGTATTTCGACTTGTCACCAACTGATGGATCTTGCGGTTCAAGCAACGATGGATCCGGCCAGTCGCCGCCATTATTACCTAGCGGCCCGCCACCGCTTCCCGTACCGGCCAAACCGCCGACGCCGGCAGCCACCCGCGAACGGATGTCGGATCCTTGGGCCTCAGAGATGGTTTGGGTTGTACCCATTTCCATAAGGCTAACGATGGTCGATAACGGCAAGGGCAAGCACAAGCGGCAGATAAAGGACCGACACCATTAGCAGCCGCCGGGCCCGCTCGGTCGTTTTCGCTCTTGCCATTAGGATGCTTTCAACAAGGAACCAGAGGCCCAGGGCCGTTGCGCCGACCAAAAATATAGGTCCGGCAAAATCAAGAAAGAACGGAGCGAGGCTGACAGGCACAAGCATCACGGTAAATAGCACTATCTGCCGCGCCGTTAGCCGTCCGCTTGGCTCAACAACCGGCAGCATCTTTATCCCCGCCTTTGCATACTGCTCCCGGTACATCCAGGCGATCGCAAGAAAATGCGGAAACTGCCACAGGAACAGCATTGCGAACATTGCCCAGGCGCCAAGGCTCACGTGATCGGCCGCGGCCGTCCAACCCATCAATGGAGGCATCGCCCCGGGAAAAGCACCGATCGCCGTCGAGGCAGATGTTCGCGTCTTGAGCGGCGTGTATACCAGAACATAGCCGACGATAACAGTTATGCCCATCGCCGCGGTCAATGGGTTTACAAGAAAATAGAGATACGCCTCGGACGCGACGCACTGGATAATTCCGAAGATCAATGCTTCATTCGGAGAAACACGATTCGTCGGCAGCGGCCGCTTTGCCGTCCTGTCCATCAACACATCGGTGCGGCGTTCGATGTACTGATTCAAGGTGGCAACGCCGAACGCGAGCAGCCCGATCCCGATCATGGCGTTGAAAAACAGAACGAAGTTAAAACTTCCTTCAGTGCCGAGGTAGAACCCCGCGGCCGCCGTAATGACGAGCATTGCCGCGATGCGCGGTTTTGTCAGCTCACCAAAAGCCGCCAGGCGTTCGCGAAATCCTGTCGCTTGATTCTCCTGAAGTTCGACCGCGGTCACGTTCATACAGAGGTAAAATACTGGAACTGTTCGATAAGAATAGTCTTTTTAGCGCAGATTTCCAACCTTTCCAAAAGGCGGAACGCTTTTGCACGGCGAAAGCGATTCTAATTTGGCCCAAGATGACAAACTACTTTCGCTGGGCTATCCTTATCTATAATTAATTCATGTCTGCCGCAGAAAGATCAATTAAAGTCGGCGGAGCGGCCAAGGCCGCCACCCCAATAATCGACCGGATACTCAATTTTCTGAGCTCGGTCCGATTCGGCGTTGTCCTGTTGTGCGTGCTGGTCGGCCTCTCGATGATCGGGATGCTGGTCATACAGCAAAACGTTGACGGGTTCGATGCATATTATGCCTCGCGCACGCCGGCCGAGAAGATCATCTACGGGGCTCTCGGCCTGTTCGATATTTACCATAGTTGGTATTTCAACTTTCTCCTGCTTGTCCTCTCGCTGAATATTATTCTCGCATCGATCGACCGGTTCCCTAGTGCCTGGAGCTACATTAGCTCCCCGAAAACTTCGGCGACCAGGGATTTTCTGCTTGAGCAGAAATATCATCAGTCACTCCACACGGCAACCTCGAATACGGACGACGTGATCGCATCAGTTCGGGATGCATTTGCGTCAAACCGGCTTAAGCCGACCGTTTCGCAGAAGGAAGTCATTTCGTATGAGGTGGATGAGAACGGCAAAAAGAACTTTGACCGAACGATCCGATCGACTGACTTTTTCGTATTTGCCGAGCGGGGGCGGCTCAACCGCCTCGGAGCCTATATTGTTCACGTTGCTCTTCTGACGCTGTTTCTGGGACATTTTGTTGCGCTGCAAACCGGCTTTGATGCGGACGTGCAGATGGTGCCGGGCAATGGGACGGACAAGATCCAAAAGATCATCTATGACCTGGATAAGAAGGAAAAGTTCGATGTACAGCTTCCCTTCACGATGACGTGCACGGACATTCAGCAATCGCTGATCGATCCGGGCGGCGCGATCGATGTGACAAACACGCTTGATTGGCGCACGCAGCTTCGGATAGACGATCCTGAATACGGAACAACCGTTGCGGATATCAGCCTGAACCGGCCATTCTCGTATCGCGGCTATCGCTTTTTCCAGGCGCAAACCATTCCGGTCGGCAACGCCCGAACGATCAAGCTTCAGCTTACGCCGCAGAGTGGCGGAGAGCCGACAATGCTTGATATTCCGCGTCTCGGCTCGGCCACGCTGGCCGACGGAACGCTGGTCGAATACGATGCATTCCTGCCGGATTTCTCGTTCAACGCCGAAGGCAAACCGGACACGCGGTCTGGCGAATATAACAATCCGGTAGCCGTACTGAATGTTACGCCGCCCGGCGGCCAACGGACGCGCGTCTTTGCGTTTGGTACCGCGATGGGAGATAACATTCCGGTCGGTGCCCCAAAGCTTGGCTACAAATGGCGTCTGTCCGGGTTTGAGAAATCGCCGTTGGCCCATGTCCTTTCGATCAAATACGATCCGTACAGCGGGGCCTTCATTGCCTGGTATTTCGGCGGATTTGGCCTGATCGCAGCACTAATCTTTGTCTTTTTCCTTTCGCATCGGCGTGTTTGGGCCTTGATCCGGCCGTCAGCAAATGGCGGCACCGATGTTGTGCTCGGCGGCAACACCAACCGCAATCCCGCCGGTTTTGAGACGAGGTTCGAGAAACTCGCCGCCGATGTGCGAACTAAATTGAATGCGGCCGATCCCCAAGAAAACTGATCAGATACGGAGAATTCTATGTCACAAGTACTAACCGCCAACGACATATTCGAATCCAAAACAAGCCCGGCCTGGATGTCGTACCTTCCCGCCACCCTCGCCATCGGCGGAGCTTTGGCCATGCTGGGCCTGCGGCTCCAGATCGGCGCAGGGTTTATCAGTGACGGAGCTTTGA
>CAUJFK010000097.1 GCA_963169175.1 Acidobacteriota bacterium
TGCTTCGCGAACTCGGCTATCGTGACGCGACAGTTCGTGTAAATCAAGGTGTCAGCCCGGACGGCGAACATCTGGTCATTACGTTCGTGGTGGACCAGGGGCCGCCTACGATCATTTCGGATGTCGGCATTACCGGCAACCAGCAGTTCTCGGATGCCGTGCTGATGCAGCAGCTGCCGGATCTGGAGAACAAGAATTTCTCACGTGCCAAACTGCGCAACGGGCAGCGAAAACTGAGCGAGTTTCTTGCCCAGGCCGGCTACTTTGATTCGGTCGTCGATTATTCGATCGAGGAGCGTAGTCAGGACCCGGCAACAGGCGTCCGCAGCTTCAAGGTGCAGTATGAGATCAGGCATCGCGTAAACCCTCTTGACGGCGCGTTGATCGGTGCACCCGGCGAGCGGCGGACCGCACCCGGCGAAGGGAAAAAGGTCTATATCGGCCGCGTCCTGGTCACAGGCAGCGAAAACACGAAGACATCCGCGATACAGCGTGCGGTCACGCTTGAGCCGGACACGTTGCTTCGCTCGACCGATATTTATACAAGCGAGCAGAATCTGTATTCAAGCGACGTTTTTTCGCGGGTGGAGATAAAAGAACAGCCCGTTCGCGAAACCCCGGACGGGCGCGTGACCGATGTCATTGTAGGTGTTGAGGAGCAGCCGCAAAGGATCCTTTCATACGGCGGCGGCTTTTCGACCGAACTTGGTGCGAGCGGGTTTGTCGATATCAGGCACCAGAATCTTTTTGGAAGGCTTTGGCAGGGCGGTGCGCGGCTGCGGCTGAGCCAGCGGCGGCAGATAGCTCAGATAGACTTTTTCAACCCGCGGTTTCTGCCCGACGGAAAAGGCAAATTCGCTCCACTGACCGTCACGGCGCAGTATCAGCGCGATTCCACTGTAACGCGGTTCTTTCGATCTGAATTCGACAAAGGCACTTTTGGCATAGTGCAGCGGCTGGACGAGGATGGAAACCCGATTGACGAATTCGGCGCCGGTACCGGCAGCCCTACCCTCCATCGACTGACGTTTACGGCTGAGACAAACCGGACGATCAGCCGCAAGGACCGAAGTATTCTGTTCGTCCGCTACCGGTTCGAAGACGTTCGCCTTAATAATATTCAAAGCCTTCTAATAAAAGACCTGCTCACGCCGGACGAGCGGATACGCATATCAGGTTTTGGGGCAACCTTCGTCCGGGACACGCGGAGAAATTGCAGCGTCAAGTACAGCATCCTTGACATAATCGCCCGCGGCGAACCCGGCGACCCATGCCGCTACAGCGCAAGCGACCCAACGGCCGGCAGTTATCTTACGGCGGAATTCAATACATCGGTACCGTTTCTTGGTGCAAATGTCGGATTCAATAAATTTCAGGCATCGTACAATTTTTATTACTCGCCCAAATTGATCAAAAGCACCAAACTGGCCGATACCACGTTTGCGGCGCGGGCGATCATCGGGTTAGCTGACGTGTTTGCGGATGGAAACCGCTTCCCGAACAACCCCGAATTAAAAGGGATCCTGCCGATAAGCGAACGATTCTTTGCCGGCGGATCGACGACGCTGCGCGGGTTCAGCTTCGAATCGGCGGGGCCGCGGATCGTGGTGGTTCCGCAGGGAGTGTTCCGAAACAGCAGCGGCGATCCGGTGTTTTTAGATCCCTTTGCCATCCCGATCGGCGGAAATGCCCTCGCGGTCATCAATCTCGAAGCAAGGGTCCCGCTTACCGAATGGCTCAAGGTTGTCCCGTTCTATGACGGAGGCAACGTATTTCGCCGTGTCAAGGACATCCTTAACCCGCCTGACATTGTGCCCGGCGATATTGCCCAAAGCAATCTTCGCGTACTTTGGTCCAACACCGTCGGCGTCGGCTTTAGGCTAAGGACGCCGATCGGAGGTGATTTCGCCATCGATTACGGCCGCCTGCTCAACCCGCCCACTTTCCTGATCCCGCAAATGACCGGCCCAAACGCCATCTATCGCCTCAAGCAGGACCAGATACATTTCCGGTTCTCTCAAGCGTTTTAGATCTGTCTAATTCACCGTATTCACGACCACGATGTGGCTTTCATCTAGCTCAACGACAAGGTCGTTTTCGCTGGTGATCGGCCTTGCTTGCACGTCCGAGATCGGCGGGCCATCTGTCGCGTAGGTTTCTATAACTTCATCCATTTTGGCGGCGAGCGGGTTTTCGCTGTCGCCAAGACGAACGCGCCTCTGCTTGTGGAATGCTTTGGTGCGGTACATTGCCTTGTCGGCGGCGATAAGCAGCTGTTCAAATGATTCGCCCTGCGCAGGAAAACATGCCGAGCCAACGCTGACGCCGACCGACGCCGGTTCTCCGTCAACCGATAATGCATAGGAGGCGACGGCAGTCTCGATACGTGCACACAGCTCAATTACGTCAGAGCTGTCGGTCTCAGGTACCAACGCGACAAACTCGTCGCCGCCGTAGCGTGCCAGAAAATCGTAATCGCGAAGTTCAGCCTGTATTATGCCGCCGACCTCACGGAGCAGTGTGTCGCCCGCCTTATGGCCGAATGTGTCGTTGACGGCCTTGAAGCCGTCCAGGTCGAGCATCAGGACCTGCATCGGGCTTCCCGACCGGCGTGCACGCCCGACCTCTTTCTCGAACTGAATCTGCAGGCCGCGAGCGTTCGGTAGCCCGGTCAGCGGATCCGTCTGTGCGTGTATCTCAGTTTCCGCCTGCCTGATCGACTTTGAAATGGCGTCGCCGGCAATGCGCGAGATCGTTTCGAGCAGTCTCAAATGATCTTCTTCGTAAACCGCCAGTTTGCCAGAGAAGACGGAGATCGCCCCGACCAGCTTTTCATCGGCAAGCAGCGGCACACTCGCCATCCCAACATACTGGCCGCAGATCTCAGCATTTGAGAAAGCAAAATCGAGCGACGGGTCCACGTTCTCGACCGGCTTTCGCTTTCTAAGCACGTAACCCGTTGCTCCTTCACCTACAACGACCCGTTTGCCGAGCAGCATCTCGCTGTTCTTGCCTTCCACGTGTGCGGCGGTTGCGTTTGCGCCGTCTTCGGTCAGCAAATAAACAAGACACGTGTCATAGGGCACGAATTCGCTGATCTTCCGCGTAAGTAATTTCAGCGTTGCCTGCAGGTCAAGCGAGGCACCAAAGTCGCGGGCCATTTCATAGAGCGAAAAAACTTCCTGATTCGCACGTTTGATCTGTGAAACATAATCAGCCGTTCCTACCAATGGCGAATCGGTTGCTTTGGCTTCGCCTTCGTATGCCAGGCCGTGTATCTCCAATTCCGCCTCGAGACGGCTCAGGCCACGAAGGAACGTGTTGACAACGTGCGGATCAAATTGGGTGCCCGCTC
This sequence comes from Acidobacteriota bacterium, assembly GCA_963169175.1. Taxonomy (GTDB): domain Bacteria; phylum Acidobacteriota; class Blastocatellia; order Pyrinomonadales; family Pyrinomonadaceae; genus OLB17. Next base: position 3,356 of record CAUJFK010000097.1, read on the forward strand.
GTGAACGCAGGAAATTACACGCGTCTTCGCGGCTTACCGCTGCTCGAAACGGCCGCGGGCCGCGGAGCGCGTCATAAGTATCGGCCACGGACAGGATACGGGCGGTGATAGGGATCTCCTCGCCCCTCAATCCGTCGGGGTAACCGTTGCCATCCCAGCATTCGTGGTGGTGGCGGACTGTCGGCACGACCGGATATGGAAAACCGACTTTGTCGAGGATCGAAGCGCCGACTGTGGCATGGACCTTTGTCTTTTCAAGCTCGGCCGACGTAAGCCTTCCTGGTTTGTTCAGAATATGTTCGGGCACCGCAAGTTTGCCCACATCATGAAGCAACGCACCCGCCCTGAGCGCATCCAGTTCCGCCTCCGACAAACTCAGGGCCGTGCCCATCCCTAAGGCATAGATCTGTGTCCGGCGAACATGTCCCATACCGACCTGGTCCCGAGCATCGATAGCCGTTGCCAGTGCTTCGACGGTTGCAAGATGAAGCCTGCTCGCGTCGGCGATCTGGCGTACCTTCTGGTCCAAGCGCCGTAAATGAAGCCTGATCCCAGTGTGGCCCAATACCGTTAAAGGAACCACGACCAGAACAAATGCCAGCCCAAACTCGCTGAATGCGGCAAACATGATCACAGCCGACGCAGCCGCAAATGCCTGCCCGGTGAATCGGCGGATCGCCCCGATGGGTGTCCGTATGCCTTTTTCGCTCCTGGTCCACGGAAATCGCTCGAAAAGTATCGAGGCGATCTGATATGCCGCCAGCATAAATCCGGCGGCGGCAAGAATATCAGTCGGCACAAGCGGATTGTCCGGGACGCTCACCCCGAATCTGAACAGATCAAGTGCGGTGTCAAACGCAAAACCGGCCAACGCCGCGCAGGCAACCTCGGTAAGCGAAGTCCTAAGCCATGAGATCCTCCGATCAGAATGCGACGAGAAACCCGAAAGTGCCGCGGCTGCGGCGACCAGGCCGCCTCCCAGCGTGCCGAGGTTAAGTATTGTCCAGAACACGACCACCACGACCGGCAACACCCTTATTTCTGTCGAGGGTATCCGGCCGGCGTGACCCTTTAGCAAAATGGCAAGAAACAGCGAGGTAGAAAGCAGGATCGGCGCGCCGGGCGACGCGTCCCAGCCGCTCAAATAAGCGGCCGCCGGCAGAAGTGGGGCAAGCGACAAGCTTAGCCAAAAACTGATCCCACTCCGATCACTGTCTGTTTGATCTTCCATCCCCGTTATTCTTTCTTTCCCCGTTTTCATGGCCGCCAGGCTGCTCGGCCGCTGCATCAAATAAGACGGAAGGCTTCAAATGCGGGAGCTCCGTCGTACTATTGCTATACAACTCGTATGCCACCGATATGTGGTAATTTTATCTATAGAAACAGGCGGTTTCTGGGCCGGCAAACCGTTTTTGACCGGCCACAAAGCAATTCAAAATGAACGATTCCATTCAAACTGACCGACGAAAACAAGAGAGCAGCCGTTTTCTTGGCTGGTCTGCGTGTTTGGCCTGCATATTTCTCGCGGCCGCTTCGGCCGTGGCCCAAAAAACTGACGACGTCATAAGGGTGGATACTGAACTGGTCACGTTTGAGGTCAATGTCACGGACAACTCCGGCCGTCCCGTTCGTAATTTGTCGTCTGATGATTTTCGGGTTTTTGAGGATGGAGTTGAACGCAAACCTGATTTCTTTGAAGCGGTTAGAAAGAACGACGCCGGGCGGCCAATGTCTATCGTCCTCGCATTGGACGTTTCCGGCAGTATGACGCCGCCCGAGTTGGAACGCCTAAAAGCGGCACTGGCAAGCTTTGCATCCAAACTCGCCGGCTATAACTCTTACTTTGCGGTGACTTCCTTTGCGATGAAAGTATCGACGGTCCAGTCATTCACTAACCGTCGCGAAAAGCTTGAATCGTCGATAACCAAGCTGAAAAGAGATCAGGACGGCCTGTCAACTCATGCATACGATGCGGTGGACCACGCCATTCGCCTGCTGAAGAACAAGGGGCCGAAATATTCTATGAACAGGCTGACAAAACGGGCGGTCGTTTTGATCACTGACGGGTTCCCGGTCGGAGATACGGTCGAGCCGGGAACGGTCATCGAACGCGCGAACGAGGCTGATACCTCGGTCTATGCGCTTATCCTACCGTCGTATTCGCGTCTTCAGACCACCAAACGCCCGCTATTAACTCCGCTCGAGGCAAGCGGGATCATCGACCAAACGGGCGGGCGAAGTTTTTATGCGACGAACAACAATTTTGAGCCGCTGTTCAAGGCCCTCGAAGATGAGATCACGGCGACATATGCGATCGCCTTCTATCCTGACAAGGCCAGCGGGACACAAAACGAGTTTAGAAATGTGCGGATAGTTTCCAGGAAAGGCTTTGTGATAAAGCAGGACCGGATGGGCTACAAGCCGCCGCAATGATCTAAGAGAACGTGCACGCATCTCCCTGCGGGTGCTTCACCTATAGACGATCATTATCGTAATCGCGCGACCCGAAACCATCTTCGTCGTCGCTATAATCGTCATCATCCGAATCATCGCGCAGATCAAGTTCGATCGGGTCAAGCCCTACAACCACCAATGCGGATTGGCATTCGTCGCATGACACATGATCGCCCTGCTCGATTTCGGCATCTACGTAAACTTCCTCATCACATTCCGGACAGATAGAGGTCGGCATTTTTCAATTTCTCCCAAGAACCTTTGTATATATGAATAAAGCAGCTTTCCCTCGGTACGAGGTTATGCTTTAAACTCTAACTATTATTCGGAGTTGATTGCAAGAATTCCGCAATGATTTTTGAATAAGTTTTTATTTCCCGGTAATAACGCACCGAAACACAAGATGGATTTTCCTTTCGATTTACGCGGCGAGGCCGCATTTGATGTGGTCGGCTTCGGCACCAACGCAGTCGATTTTCTGATCGAGGTGCCCGCATATCCCGAATTCAATTCAAAGGTCGAACTGACCGATTATACGCAAGCGCCGGGCGGCGAGGTGGCAACTACCATGGTCGGACTCCAGCGGCTTGGGCTGCGAACGGCATACGTCGGCCGCTTCGGCAATGACGATGCCGGCGATCTCGGCCTGGCTTCCCTTTCCCGCGAAGGCGTCGATATTCAATTTGCCGAAAAGGTTGCGGGCGCTCGTACGCAGATCGCCTTTATCGTGATCGACCAAAGGAACGGCGAGCGTACCGTGATCTGGAAAAGGGACGCCAAACTCGCCTACGGGTCTGAAGAAACTCCACTCGCCTCGATCGCTCAAACCAAGGTCCTGCATCTAACACCGCACGACACCGAGGCCTGCATCCGGCTTGCCGTGGCAGCCCGCGAAAAGGGTGTAATTGTCTCAACCGATATCGACAGAGCATTTGACGGCATCGAGAGACTACTTCCGCTCGTAGATATCCTTATTGCATCGGCCGATCTTCCGCGAACATTGACTGGCATCGCCGATCATCGCAGTTCGCTCACCGCGCTCAAGGAACAATTCGGCTGCGGCGTCGTCGGAATTACCCTGGGCGATGCGGGCTCGCTTGTGCTCGGGCCGGACGGCTTTATCGAATCGCCATCGTTCCCCGTACCCAACGGATGCCGGGACACAACCGGCGCGGGCGATGCATTTCGTGTCGGTTTTATTTACGGGCTTATCACCGGAAGCACGATCGAGGAAAGCTGCCGGATGGCCAATGCCGTCGCATCGCTCAAATGCCGCGCCCTCGGGGCCCGAACATCGCTGCCGGACGTTGCTGAACTGACGGAAATGTTGAACGCCTCGGCCCAGAGCGGCGACGTATAATGCCGCGTAGGCCCTTTGGCGCATCGAGAGCTTTCGTGTAAACTTTCTAAAGTTTATCCTCTCGATCGCCGGGTTCGTCTATCGGTTAGGACGCGAGATGCTCATTCTCGAAAGACGGGTTCGATTCCCGTACCTGGTACCACTCACCCTTCAACAAGTACCTTTTTTGGCTTTTGGCCTTCACGAAGGCGGCCCAGGAAATTTGCTATTCGTCCAATGGCCTCGTGCAGATCGTCCACATTCGGCAAAAAAACGAGCCTGAAATGGTCATGCGCAGGCCAGTTGAATCCGGTGCCTTGAACGATAAGGACCTTTTCCTCTCGCAACAGGCCGCAGGCGAATTGTTGATCGTTCTCGATCTGGTAAACCGCCGGATCAAGCCGCGGGAACATATACAGAGCAGCTTTCGGTTTGACCACAGAAACGCCAGGTATCTGGTTCAGCAGGTCATAGGCGCGGTCACGCTGACGGCAAAGCCGTCCGCCGGGAGCGACAAGATCGCTTATGCTCTGATGTCCGCCAAGCGCCGTCTGTATTGCAAGCTGCCCTGGCGTGTTCGCACACAAACGCATCGAGGCAAGCATGT
>CAUJFK010000098.1 GCA_963169175.1 Acidobacteriota bacterium
GGTCGCTTGGTGAGGTTACGACCAAAGCGATATCGGCGGTTGAGAGCACGGTCACAAAGGGCCAGGTTTTGACCGGAACTTACGAGATCGATCAGGCAAGGTTCAACGAAGGCGTCACGGCATTTCGGGCGGACAATTTTATCCTCGCGCGTGACCGGTTCGAACGTGCCGATCCGGAAAAGCGCGATGCGAACACGCAGTTTTACATCGCCTACAGCTATTATCGCCAGGGCTGGGGCCGTGTTTCCAATGATGACGCCTTGTTCAAGGCCGGCCTGGAAGCACTGCAAATTGTGCCGCAGATCGATCCTGATTTTGTGTCGAAAGATGCTGATCTCAAACTCAAGACCGCCGCCGAATTGAGAAATGAATTCGAAGAAGGGCTGAAAGTAACGGCCGATGATTTTAACCCGCTCAGGCTGGTCCGGGAAAGAAAGTAGTTTTTTCGTCTTATTCCTCTTGTTCAAATCGGCGAAAACACGGACTAAGAGGAATAAAAAGAACGTGCCTGTCGGATATTGATCGGAGTGGAAGAAAAACTGGAAAAAAACACGGACGGCCTGCTCGACCAGGCAAGTTCCGCTGATGGCGAGGTCGTGCCGCCGGGCGAGAACGAATTGACGCGGTTCGGGCGACGTTCTGTGGCCAACAAACCAGTTGCCGAAGAAACGGCGCGAAAGCGCCAACGGGCCCTCAGGCTCTACGTTTTTCTACCCTTCCTATTTCTCACCGTGGCACTGATGGGCGGCCTGCGGCTTGCGTCGCCGGACAACGCGTTTGTGTTTATGGCCCCGGCGCTTGTCTGTCTGTTCTTTGCATTGATCCTGATCGTGCTGTTCGTCCAAGGCGGAATGATCGCGTTCGATAGTTGGTTCTCGGACGAATATTCGACCGCACACAATATTTCGAATGGCGTGTTGATGCTCTCGCTTTTCGCGGCGACCTCGCAGATATTTAATTCCGTTCTGCCTGAAACCGGATTACCGTTCTGGGTCGTCTCATTCTGTTTTGCCTGGACATTGTGGAACAACCTTTTCGCCGAGTTTGACGGCAAAAAGCTGCTCAGAAGCCTCGTGGCCCTGTTTGCATTCGCGTTTATAGCTAAATACGTCGTCCTCGCGGCCCTGACCGCTCCGTCGGGCGACGGCTGGCTGCGTTCGCTGATCGAGAACCCCGCGAAAGAAACGGTAACCTGGCTGCTTGAGCTTCCAAAATATTCCGCCGGCACCGGCTATATCCAATTCTTCTGCCTTCTGTTCTACTTCGCCGGACTGTTCATGCTGCCGAAAAGTGCAGATTGAGTTTTACCCTGTCCCCAGTCGATCAGGCCCCAAGCTTCAATCTCCTTTCATAGCACGATGCGACCGTCGCTCCTCTTTGCAACTCTCCGCGGCTCTGCCTCTCTGCGGGAGCCGTTTTTTTCCGCACCCAAAAAGTGCAAACAACGCAAAGAAGCGCGGAGATGAATCTCGCGCTCCTCAGCATTCAAACTGCCCGCCAATTATTGTTTCCGAACCGAAAGATCCAGCGTCTTTCCGTCCCTGACAACCTGGATGGTGCTAACGTTCAATGCAGATTCAAATTCGGTCTTTTCATCCAACTGCCTGCCTTCGATCGCTTTCAGCTTGTCGCCCGGTTTTACCCCGATCTGATCGGCGATTCCGTTCGATTTGACTGCCTTGACGTTCCACAAGCCACCCGCAAAGTCGGCCTCGACGCCGATGACATCAAGAGCGGCATCGATCGTCATCGGCTTGAGCATTCCCCGCGGCGTTATCGGTGTCGGTGCAACCTTGACCGCCTTCAAAGCAGAATTTGACGAAATAGGATCCTCCGTAGCGGAAGTAAAATCAACAGATCTTCCTTCGCGTCTTGTAGTCACCCGCTTTGGTTCGGCCGACGCCAACCGAGGGATTTCTACTGCCGGCTCGCGAGGCTCTTCTCTAGGCTCGGCGCCGGCGACACTCGAAGGCGCCGGAACATCCGGCATCTTCACGGCAACGCTCGGCTGCGGTGCAGGAACCGCTTCAGGTGCCTGCACGATAACCGTCGGAGCTTCCCAGCTATTGTACGAACTTACGGCCAGGACCATGGCACCGACAACCAGAAATAGCCCAAGCGGAACCGCATATTTCAGTATCGGCAGCAGGCTTGATCGCCGATAGGCAGACGGGCGCGCGTTTGCGATCCGTGCCTTTAGATGAAGATCAAAATTCTTTGGTGCCTCGACCCGTTTCAGCCCGGTCAGCATTGCCGAGATCTTTTGCTCATCTGAGCCAGGGTGCTCCGCCCTGTCGCCAATGTTGTTCGTTTCGTGCGTCATCGTCTCTATAAGTAGTGTTTCAGCTTTTCTTTCAGCAAGCCCCTCGCCCGGCTTATCCGCGATTTCGTTGTACCGAGGCCAAGGTCCAGTATTTTTGCCACCTCGTCGTACGATTTCCCTTCGACATCGCGCAGGATGATCGGTACCCGGTATTTGACCGGCAAAGCAACAATTGCTTTTGCTATCACCCTGCTTCGTTCATCTTCGACCAGGTCCTCATCCGGCCGGTTCCGGTTGTCCGGCGGCTGAAACTCGGTTTGCTCATCATCTTCGGACTGGAACAACCCGGTCAGCGACAATATCGTCCGGCGCTTTCGCTTGCGAAGCTCGCTGATAGCCAAATTCGTGGCTATCCGGTAGATATATGTCGAAAAGGCGTATTCTGTGTGGTACCGGTCCAACGCGAAATATACGCGGACAAATGTCTCCTGCGACAGATCTACGGCCTCTTCGTAATCATTCAAAAATCTGTACAAGTAGTTCGTTATAGGGCTCTTATAACGGCCTACAATTTGAGCGAACGCGGCCTCATCGCCGTTCTTTGTCGCCTCTATCAACGCATGATCGGATTGGGGTGTCTCAGCCACGGCCGCGTTGTGCGCCTCCCGTGTCTGAGCTCCGAGTTTGTCCAATGCCATACACGCATACATTTTTACAGCAATTTTCTAGTCCGAACAAAAGCCGCCCTTTGATTCATTCACGCCCTCCGATCACAAAGGTTGCAGAATATTCGCTGTGGAGAGTTCAAAGCGGATGTCTGAAAAGACGAAGAGTCTGAGGCAACAAGGCATTTTTGAACGCGGATCACGCGGAATTCAGCGGATCTTTACAGATCTATCCGTTTTGATCCGCTCGATCCGCGTTCAAATTGCCTCTGTTCTGAAGTAGGTCAAAGTTTTCAGACATCTTCTTTGGAGCGATTTTACTTGTCCGCGTTCCTGATGGTCAGCACCAAAAACAGAGTTCCGTCAGTTCTCGGCTGCGTCAGTGTCCCGATCAGTGTCGGGGCATTGTCACGAACGTTTACGCGTTCAACGGTCAGTCCGATAGATTCATAATTTACCGGTGCGGGCGTTTTCTCATCCGGAAAATTTACCACTCTCACCGGCACGCGGGCACCGAAACGGAATGACTGAAGGTGATACGCAGGCTGTCCCAGCGCATTCTGGATACTCCTAATGCCAACCAGCCGCCAATCCAGAAAGCTCGGTGCACCAGGCATCGATTCCGCTGCATACGCGTTTGAAACGCCTTTGTATTCAATGCTTCCCGTATTAGACAAACGGCCAAAATATGTGTTGATCAAGCGCAGATTTGATGTATCAAACTCGCTTCGGATGGATCTTGAAACAGCTGACAGCGACGACGGAACCGACTCGCCCGCTTGCCCGCCGGCGATCAGGACGTGCAGGACCGCTTCATAGGTAGCCTCGGCCGGTTTGGCCTCGGCGGCCTGCGCTGTGGCAAAGTTTGTTGCAGTAAAGAGCAGCAGAGCAAACGTAACAATTGGCAATATTCGTTTTTGCAAGTTCATTTTTTAGTGGTCTCCATTTTTTCGGGGAGGATCGTAATTGCAATGTGATCACTAATTAGCCGATAGAAAGTTGCAAAATCTTGCCGCCGGTCCCGGCATATCGGAATGAAACGCAGGACGCACAAAAAAAGGCCGTCCATATCGGACAGCCTCCGTTCTGACTAGCATATTGGCGAAATCAAGGCGTCGAGTACATGTTGTCCTCGATCTTCTGGCCGTAGGTCACGGTGCCGATATCGGTTTCCTCGACGACCTTGCCGTCGGCGTATAGGACGGTGCGGAAGGGGAAAAGTGTTCCCTGTGCCGGGTTGTAGTCGTAATACTTTCGCCGATATTTAACGCCGCCGTCTTCATATTCCAGGATCAGCACTCTAAAACTTTTCGCGCTGATGTAATAGCGGATCTTTCTGTTCTGTTTGTCGGTCACATCGACAACGTGCAGATCTACACCGCCGATCTTGTCTTTGCCTACGAGGCTCAGCGTCGAGCCGTTTTCCTTGTACCTCAACAGCGATTCGATCCCGTAAAAGATCTGGTGTCTAAATGCGCGTTCGGCCTCGTCATTCGGCGTAAAAACGCTTTCGTTAAAAATACCGAAGGTCTTGTCGTCGTTGTAAACCAGCGAATACCTGGCCGACGGGAACTCCTGATCGAGCCTTATCTTCTCCTTGGCCAAATTCTCGCCGCGCGTGGTCCACTTTTGGTAGTTGGCCTGTTCCATTTTGCCGCCCGCTCCCATCACGCTGGTCTTGCCGCGTTCGATCGCCGTACGTCTGATCTGATTGAGCGTATTGCGCCCACCGCCAAAGCCGTATAGAAAGATCGAAGTTTCGACGATCTGTTCAGCTGTCGGATTCCGCGCGGCTTCCCTCGCCGCCTCGGCGGACAAAGGAACAGGTGTTGAAACCGGAGTTGGTGTAGGCTCCGGCTTATTTGGTTCCGTTTTGGTCGGCTCCTGCCCGAACGCCAGAAACGATAGGGCCAGAACGATCGTCAACACGAAAAAAGATCTATGAATGCGAAAATGCACTAATTTTGAGGCTCCTGAGAATTTGGTCAAAATGAACAAGCCGTGATTGTAACACAAGAATCAATCGCCGGTAACTGAGCCGGCGATCTGTGAAATTGATGATTGATGCCAGCGAAAAGATGCACCGAACGTTCGCTTTCTCCGCGTAAAGGGCTAATATCGAGCAGTTTATATGCATGTAGCGTTATTCGAACCTGAGATACCGCCAAATACCGGCAATATTGCACGCCTCTGTGCGGCGACCAACACGCCGCTTCACATTGTCGGAGCAACCGGCTTTAGGATGGATGATCGTACGCTCAAACGGGCGGGCCTTGATTATTGGAACGCAGTGACGCTCCACAGACACATCGATCTTCCCGCCCTCTACGACGCGCTGCCGGATAGCCGCTTTTTGTATCTGACGACGAAAGCTTCGCGGCCGTACAGCGACTTTTCCTTTGCATCAAATGACTGCCTTGTATTCGGCCCGGAAACGCGCGGCCTGCCGAATGAACTGCTCGCGGCAAACCAGGCGCTTTGCCTTACTATCCCAATGCCGAATCCTGCGGTTCGAAGCCTGAACCTGGCAACGAGTGTCGGGATCGTGTTGTACGAAGCTCTTCGGCAAACGCTGGCCTAATTTTAAGGAAACCACCGTTTTCAGACATCCTGGAAAGCTAAACTCCCGTCACATTAATGTTAGATCGGTTGTGTTGTGAAAGGGCACGGACGATGACGATTTTTGGGAAGGAGATACTTAAGTGATGAGATCATACAGCAAATATTTAGCATTCCTGCTGACATTCATTGCATTTTCGATTGTTGGTGCGAGTGCTCAAAGTTCATCCGATAGCAGATCGGGAAGGAAAATCGAGCAAAGTGTTCGTCGACAGATACTTAGGATGCCCCGGTACGAGGTGTTCGACTACATCGGTTACGAGGTTAACGGTTCGACCGTCACTCTCACCGGGAAGGTATTCAATGCCATTAACAAGAAAACCGCCGAAAATGGGGTTGAAGACATCCCCGGCGTGACCCGCGTGATCAACAATATCGAGGTCCTGCCGCCAAGCCCGTTTGACGACACGATCCGTCGTGACCTGTACAGCAGTATTTCACGCACTGCGGGACTATCGCGTTATTTATGGCCCGTCAACCCGTCCGTAAGGCTGATCGTTGACCGCGGCCACGTGACCCTTGAAGGCTACGTTTCGAACAAAGGCGACAAGAATCTTATGAATCTTGCCGCAAATGGAGTGTCCAACGTGTTCGGCGTTACAAACAACCTTAAGATCGACAGCGGCAAGGCTGGATAAGATAACCCGGCGAGTTCATGGATCGATCGCCGGGGAGGTGCAAATGGCTTTGCTGTTTGTCGGACCGATTCACATTTTGTCTTCCTCACGCGGTGTGACAACGGCACAGTTGGGGCAAGTTCCCCAAGATTGATAAGACCAGGGAGGACATCATGCAAAAAGTTTTAGGCTTAACGATTTTAATTCTGGGTATGCTCGTGATCATACCCGGAAACACCAGTGCACAGGACCGAAGTCCAGAGTTCAAAAGATCGCATCTCGAACGCTCTGTGCGGAAAGAGATAATGTCCCTGCCGTATTACAGCGTTTTTGACGCGATAGGTTATAAGGTGAACGGTGGAACGGTGACGCTTTCAGGCTACGTCGTCCGCCCGATCACGAAAAGCGAAGCGGGAGCGGCAGTGGAAGATCTCGATGGCGTCTCACAGGTTGTGAACAACATCGAAGTGCTGTCGCCGTCGCCATCGGACGACCGTCTGCGGAGAAGCATTCTCCACACACTAATGGGCCGCGGCGGATCGCTATACCGATATTTTCTCGGCACCAATCCGCCGATCCGGATAATCGTTCACAACGGGCGCGTTTCCTTGGAAGGTTATGCGGACTCAAAGGCAGATTCGAACCTTGCGTATATGCTTACGAGAGGAGTTCCCGGCAGTTTTAGTGTCACCAATAACCTCAAGATACTCGGCGAGGCCGGATAATGGCCAACCGCAAATAAGGATATCCCGCCGGTGCGTTCCCGTGCCGGCCTTTTTTTTGATGATTCCGCATCTTGTTTCGTGAGTTTCGATTCTTGATCCGTGCGTTTAGTGGTGGCGAAGCCGGGCCCAGGACCACGAAACAAACGAAAGAAGAGACGAAACCCGCGAAACCAGGACACTCCCGCTGCCGGGGTAATTGCGTTTACTCATCGAATACGCCATTATATTCGTTTGCCCTTTGTTAGGGATTTACGTTAATGATCAGTCCAGAAAAGATTCGCAACATCGCTATCATCGCTCACGTTGACCATGGTAAGACAACATTGGTTGACGCAATGCTTCAGCAATCGGGTACCTATCGCGACAATCAAGAGGTTGTCGAACGCGTGATGGACTCAATGGACCTCGAACGCGAACGAGGCATCACCATCATGGCGAAGAACACCTCCGTGCGTTACGGCGATCATAAGATCAATATCGTCGATACACCGGGCCACGCCGATTTCGGCGGCGAGGTCGAACGTGTCTTGAAGATGGTTGACGGCATCGTTCTGCTGGTCGATTCGGCCGAAGGCTGCCTGCCGCAAACGCGATTTGTATTAAGAAAAGCCCTCGAGCTTAAACTTCCCTGCATCGCCCTCGTCAACAAGATCGACCGCCAGGACGCACGGCCGGAAGAAGTTGTGGATGAGATCTACGATCTATTTATCGATCTAGGGGCAAATGACGAGCAGATTGAATTCCCTATCCTGTACTCCATTTCGCGCGACGGTATCGCAAAAAAAGATCTCGCCGACGAATCCGACAGCCTGAACCCGCTTTTCGAACAGGTGATCGAAACGATCCCGGCCCCGCGGCCCGTACGCGATGATTCGCTGCAGCTGCTGGTCGCGAATATCGACTACAATCCCTTCGTCGGCCGCTTGGCCATTGGCCGCATTTTCTCCGGCGAGATCGCGAAAAACCAGGAGGTCATCGTCGCAAAACGCGATGGCTCGACGCAAAAGACGAGGGTCAAAGAACTTTTCGTATTCGAAGGCCTCGAACGCACAACGGTTGATTCCGCCGGTGTGGGCGAAATCGTCGCTCTTGCCGGATTCGATGACATCAACATCGGCGAAACAATAACGCTGGTCGAAAATCCGCGGCCGCTGCCCGTTATCGCCGTTGACGAACCGACCATCACCATGATCTTCGGCGTGAATAACTCGCCGTTTTCCGGCCTTGATGGGAAATTTGTTACATCGCGGCAGATCAAGGACCGGCTCGACCGCGAGCTGCTCGGCAATGTTGCTTTGCGTGTGGCCGATACCGGTTCGCCGGACCAGTTCAAGGTCTCGGGCCGCGGCGAGCTGCAGCTTGCGATCCTGATCGAAATGATGCGCCGCGAGGGCTACGAGGTCCAGGTCTCGAAACCCGAAGTAATTACCAAAAAGGATGAGAAGACCGGGCAGACACTCGAACCTATCGAACAGGTCGTGGTCGATGTGCCGGAAGAATTCATTGGCGTTGTGACCGAAGCTCTTGGCCGCCGCAAGGGCCAGATGACCAAGATGATCAACAACGGCTCTGGCCGTGTCAGGCTTGAGTTCGAAGTGCCTTCACGCGGCCTGATCGGATTCCGAGGCGAATTTTTGACCGAGACCAAAGGCACCGGACTGTTGAATACTCTGTTTCTGAAATTCGATCAATGGCAGGGCGATCTTAAATCGCGTTCGACCGGTTCCCTTGTCGCCGACCGGATGGGCGAATCAACCACGTACTCGCTCTATAATTTGCAGGAACGCGGCACGCTCTTCATCAAGCCGCAAACCAAGGTTTACGAAGGAATGATCGTCGGCGAAAACGCCCGTGCGGTCGATCTGGACGTAAACGCGATCAAGGAAAAGAAACTC